>JAFTAP010000007.1 GCA_017455525.1 Lachnospiraceae bacterium | reverse complement strand
TAGGCATGTCCTCCTATACCTATTATATCACAATAAACTATAATAAACCATACACAGAATACAAAAAGTTGACAAAAAATTTCCGCATACCACAAGGGTTTGCGGATGATATATGCTATACTAAACTTCGGAACTCAGGGGTGACGCAGGAAATGCGGTTGATGGACAGAAAACGCATATTTGATATATTAATAGGATTTATGATGGGGGTAATAGTTTCCTTCGTGACGATGATGATCATTGATGGACATAGTACTCCGGAGTCAGCAGCACACGAAGATCCATCATATAGCGAAAGAAGCCAGACTGATGCAGTTGGAAGGGATACAGAGCATACAGAAGCTGAAGTGGGTTCCTCAAAGGGAACTGAATCTGTAAGCGAAACGAAAGATTCCGAAGAAGAGACAACGCGCCCGGAGAAGGCTTATGAATATGAGTCTATTACGGATTATTTCAGGCAATGTGATCCTGACTGGAATGAGTCAGAGGCGTATCAGGAGGCTGTAGCTGCATATGACAGCAGCATAGGGCAGGATATGTTGGATGAAATGATTAGTACCGGAAGTCCAAGATTCGAGCTCGCATATATAGACGAGGATGATATACCGGAACTGCTGCTGGGCATTAGCAATCATACGCCGGATGGGATATTTATCTTTAAGTATATTGCAGAGAAAAAAGAGGTTGTCAGAATCGGGGAGTTCTCACAGTTCGGCAGAATAGAGTATGTTGAGCATGGCAACAGGGTAGCCAGTCAGTATGGTAATCAGGGACTATATATGGTGATCGTATCCCGGTTAGATGGTGACAAGTCTGAGGCAATAGGCTCGGTAGCAAGCGATGGAACAGGGAGACCGAAGGAGGGCATGAGCAGTGAGGAGATTTATCACTATGCGGGATATACGCTTCCTGACGGGGCTGACGGATCGCATAAGGATAATTATCCTTCGATAAACGGTACCGGACCGGATGCAGTTCAGGTGGACTATCCGGAAGATGAGTATATAGTCAGTGAAGAAGAATACAATAAGGCATATGACGAGCTGATGGGAATAACTGATGGTGCTCATAATTTAAGAACTGTGAAATATGATGACATGGATCAGGAAATAAACACAATGCATACGATCCTTATGGATTAGAGACAATCGAGGGGACGAGAGATTGCTGGTTTATTCTTTTTATAATACATGCAGAGGAGAGTGAAATGAAGAACATACTGACATATGTGATTTGTGTGGTGTTGGTTGAAGCATGCGGTTTTGGCGTCGGGATGCTTACAAGAGAGGGTACGGCTATATACAGGGATACCATAGTAAAACCGACCCTTTCCCCTGCTCCGATAGTGTTTCCGATAGCACTCCTTTTCAATATAGCATATGATAATACCGGAGAGTCATATGGTGTATGGTGCGCAATGAACCAAATCTCGTTGCGGCTTCTCCCGGTTTTTTGGAAATAATCTCTATCTCGCTGACAATTTCATCCCTGATTCGAATCGAAAAGGTTTTATATAACATAAATATAAGCCCCCGATCATCGTCTGATAACCGGGGACTTCTCATTAGGCCGTCGTATTACCCCTTAAAGGTTGCCTTGTATGAACGTACTGACAGGCGCTACTGTCCGACTTTACACAGATATATATGCATGATATTATAACGCTATAGCGTTAATAGGAGATATTATGAATATTAATCAATATCTAAAGGAATCAGAAAGAACTGTAGCTTCATTAAGCAAATGCACAGGTATACCATACACAACCGTGAGTGAACTCGTGAATGGGAAGGTAGACATAGACAGGGTATATGTAGGAACGGCAATCAAGCTGGCATCGGCATGTCAGATTGATTTCCATACATTTTATGATATGTGTAAAGAAAGCACAAACCTCTCTGATGACAGTAAAGCCAAAGTGATAGTTAAAAACAAGTATTATTATCTGGATTACAAGATCGGAGAATACTCAGGGACAGAGCGCCTCTTTAAGGCAAACCTGATAAATAAGCCATTTGTAAAAGATGCTGCAGAATGGGAATACAAAAGAATAAGGGATGAAATCAAATACAAAAAAGACATGGAGGAATTAGAGGCATGGAAGGCAACAGATATTATCTGATGCGAAAAAACGAAATACTGACGATGCTGCAGCTTGATGACAATGGCAATATCGCTGCATTTCAGATGCTTTTACATCGCTGGACAGAGAATTGCTCTCCGCATGGTCTGTAGTGACATCGGAAAAGATAGACAGCAACACATCTTATTACGAACATTTCATCAACATATGTGGAAATCATGGAATTAACAAAGATCAGCTAAGGCATGACCTTGAATATCAGGTAATGGTTGACTACATATTGACTGGATATGACAGGCATCTCAATAATGTATCCATACTCAGAGACGCTGACAGTCTGAAGTTTCTGCGTATGGCTCCCATATACGATAGCGGCGATTGTCTTTTTGCTAATAGGGAACTTCCAAGAAACGTCAAAGAACTGCAGAAAATGGAAATATCAGGCTTCGCCAAGACTGAGAGTAAGTTGCTCAAACTTGTGACGGATCCATATGTAATAGATCTTACAAAGCTGCCATCAGCACAATTCATTAGAGATTTATACGCTAAGGATGAGTTTATATCAGATAGATTTACGGACAGAATATGTGAATGGTATGAGAGAAAAATAGACATTTGCAGGAATGTACAAATCGGCCGTGATCCTGAACGAAGGATGTATTTAGTAAAATAAATCAGCATCCGGCAATTGGGTTCTCATGATGCTTGGAGAATCTGTACAGGTTAATAGTCTCTTTATGATTCTTATTGCTTTATGAACAGATCCTTAATAGCTGCAAATACGGTAGATATTTAAATATGTGAGTTCTATATTGACAGGAATAACGGATGGCACCCATAATACAAGAACTGTGAAATAGCAAAGTGCCGGATAAGTTTGTATTCATTTGGCAGATATGATAATATTTTGGGGTTATGGTGTTCTGAATATCAGAGGAGAGAATACGGATATGGGAATGACTATGTCACAGAAGATACTCGCAGATCATGCGGGGCTGCCTGAGGTTAAGGCGGGACAGCTAATAGAGGCTTCGCTTGACCTCGTGCTTGGCAATGATATAACAACTCCTGTCGCTATCAGCGTCATGGACGGCTTTAAGAGCGATAAGGTATTCGATAAGGATAAGATCGCTCTTGTCATGGATCATTTCATACCGAATAAGGATATAAAGTCTGCCGAGAACTGCAAGTGCTGCAGGGACTTCGCGGCAAAGCATGAGCTTACGAATTATTTCGATGTAGGAAAGATGGGCATAGAGCACGCCCTGCTTCCCGAGGAGGGGCTTACGGTTGCGGGAGACCTTATCATAGGGGCTGATTCTCATACCTGTACCTATGGCGCTTTGGGGGCTTTCTCTACGGGAGTCGGCTCTACGGATATGGCTGCCGGAATGGCTACGGGCAAGGCATGGTTTAAGGTTCCTGAAGCTATTAAGTTCAACATCGTAGGAAAGAAACAGCCTTACGTATCGGGCAAGGATCTTATTCTTCATATAATCGGTATGATAGGCGTGGACGGCGCGTTATACAGGTCTATGGAGTTTACGGGCGAGGGTATCAGCGAGCTTAACATCGACGACAGGCTTACCATAGCTAACATGGCAATTGAAGCGGGCGGAAAGAACGGCATCTTCCCCGTGGACGATATAGCGATAGAATACATGAAGGCGCATGGAGAGAGGCCTTATAAGGTATATGAGGCTGACAGTGATGCGGAGTATGCGGAGGAATATACCATAGACCTATCAGAGCTTAAGCCCACGGTGTCTTATCCACATCTGCCCTCTAATACGAAGACCATAGACGAGGCGGTGAAAGACAATATAAAGGTAGATCAGGCGGTCATCGGAAGCTGTACTAACGGCAGGATATCAGACCTTAGGGCTGCGGCAGAGATAATAAGGGGGCACAGTATTGCGAAGGATGTAAGATGCATAGTCATCCCCGGCACGCAGAAGATATACCTGAAGGCTTTGGAAGAGGGGCTTATAAAGGATTTCATAGAGGCAGGCGCTATCGTCTCTACGCCTACCTGCGGACCATGTCTCGGAGGGTATATGGGAATCCTTGCGGCGGGAGAGAGGTGCATATCGACTACTAACAGGAATTTCGTCGGGCGTATGGGGCATGTGAACTCAGAAGTGTATCTTGCAAGCCCGGCGGTCGCTGCTGCATCGGCCATTAAGGGGTATATAGCTGACCCAAGAGGGTGAAGATAATGAATTATGCCGTAAGGCAGAGGTAGAATAAACAACAGATTCAGTTAAGGCGTAACGGAGATTTGATTTATGGAAGCAAAGGGAAGAGTATTTAAATATGGCAATAACGTTGACACGGACGTTATTATTCCTGCAAGATATCTTGCGATACAGGATAAGAAGGAGCTTGCCTCACACTGCATGGAGGACATCGATACGGAGTTCGTGAAGAAGGTGAGCGCAGGCGATATCATGGTTGCGGGCAAGAACTTCGGGTGCGGCTCGTCGAGGGAGCATGCGCCTATAGTAATAAAGGAAGCGGGGATTTCCTGTGTGATAGCGGAGACTTTTGCGAGGATATTCTTCAGGAATGCGATAAATATAGGTTTGCCTATAATCGAGTGTAAGGAAGCATCGGAGGGAATAAAAGCGGGCGATGAGGTCGAGATTGATTTTGACAGCGGTGAGATAAAAGACCTGACTACCGGAGCGAGCTATCAGGGCACGCCGTTCCCGGCTTTCATGCAGGGGATAATAAGCGCAGGCGGGCTTGTGGATTATATAAACAGATCAAGCTCATAAAGGCTATCGGAGAGGTTAAGGCAAGGAAAGCTTATGGAGAATAACGGATGAATATATTTCAAGCGATAATACTGGGAATAATACAGGGGCTTGCGGAATTCCTTCCGGTGTCGTCATCGGGACATCTGGCGATAGTGCAGAACCTTTTTCATATAGAGACTGACACAGGGCTTTTATTCGACGTGCTGCTTCATATAGGCACGCTGATAGCGATATTCATAGTGTTCTGGCGGGATATCGTGAAGCTGGTGATCGAGTTTTTCGGGATAATTTCAGACTTTATCAGACGGTTCAGAGATCCCGACGTGATAGTGCTGAGCTCCGCATACAGGAGGTTCGTGCTGCTTATCGTAGTGAGCACTATACCAACGGGCATAATCGGTTATATAGACAGGGATTTCGTAGCTTACGCATCTACAACACTCCTGATACCGGGCATCGGTCTTTTGATCACTTCAGTGCTTTTATTCATCTGCGACAGGATAGGCGACGGACGCAAGGGAATAAAGAAGATCACATATTTAAATGCTTTCGAGATAGGCATGGCTCAGGGCGTAGCGACTATCCCCGGCATATCAAGGAGCGGGGCTACGATAGCCGCCTGCCTGATGCTTGGGATAAAGAAGGAGACGGCGGTGAAGTATTCCTTCATCATGTCGATACCTGCCGTGCTGGGGGCTGCGGTGCTTGAGATAAAGGATGCGGCGGGGGCTTCGGTCGAGGGAAGCACGGTCATAGCTTACGTGATAGGAATGGCAGTTTCGGCGATAGTCGGATACCTTGCGATAAGGATAATGATAAACGTTGTCAGAAGGAAGAGGTATATATATTTCTCAATATACTGTCTGATAATAGGGATAATAGCGATAGTCGGGCATTTCCTTACAAAGTAAGCGAGGATCATCTGTTCACTGGAAGCCTCGCCGGGATATAAAGATAAAAGGCGTGAAGAAGTAAAGTGAAGTAATACATGACAGAGGCAAAGAAGACGGCGACAAGAAGCAGTAAGGCAAGCAAGCCATCAACAAAGAAAAAGACTACGGCTAAAAGCACCGCAAATAAGAGCGGTAAAAGTACTACATCAAAGAAAACAAAAGGAAAGGGCACACGGGAAGAGGAGATCAGCCTTCCAAGGAGAAGGCCCGGGGAAGCAGGGGAAGGCTACAGCCCCGCATCAGAGGCGGGAATCCTTATACTGCTTGCACTGTGCGTGCTTTTATTCCTTGCGAACTTCGGTATAATAGGCAAGGCGGGAACGGCGGTCGCATCCTTTCTTTTCGGACTTTTCGGCTCGGCGGCATATATCTTCCCTTTCGCTCTATTCTTCACAGTAGTCATGCTTGTTGCGAACCATGCCAATAACGAGGCTGTGGCAAAGGCTGTGATGATATGGCTCACATATCTTATCATTGCGATGTTTTTTGCTATGGCGTGGAGCGGAGACTTTGAGACAAGGAAGTCCAGCTTTGAAGGCGATGCGTATTTCAGATACGGCATGGAGCAAAGACGCGGAGGCGGACTGATACCGGGACATATCTATGCGTTCTTGTCGGAAGCCCTGGGGCAGTTTGGAACGGTCATCATCATGATTACTCTGCTTATCATTTGTATCGGCGTGCTTACGGGAAGGTCTATAATAAGACTTATAAAGGAAAGCTCAAAGGAAGCGGCGGAGAGCATAGTAGACGGTATAGAGTTTAGGCAGGAGGAGATAAGGAAGGACAGGAGAAGGAGACGTAGAAGCGAGGGAGTATATCCCGGCAGGCCGCAGCCTATGGGGGATACGATATCGAGGCTTAAGTTAGAGCCTGAGGATGAGAGCACCGATGAGATGACGGAGCTTACGGCATCCGAGGCGAAGGACCTCGACGTGCTTGAACAGAAGCTTGAAGAGCGTATACTTGGAAATGAGAACAATTCTGCACCGGATGCAAATGATCATACGTCTGATATAATGGAAAACAGTATGCGGGGAAGCGGTGCTCCGGATATCCTTGAGGCAATGAAGGCTCCGGAAAAGGAAAATGATGTATCGGATCTTCTTAGTGCTATGAAAGCAGATGAGCCTGAACCGGAGCATAAGGTTACAAGACTTGACAATGGATATTCAGGTATTGATGATAGGAGCAATAAGAAAAGTAATGGTGGCTTAGGCGAGACTAAGGCACCCGTAAAGCGTAAGGTCGCATCGTCCAAGATACCCGACGGAGTAGAAGTAACAGACGAGCAGGTGTCTGATTATGTGCTTCCGCCTGTGGCGATGCTCAAAGCCGGAAAACGAGGCACCGTGAATGCGAAACGCGAGCAGATGGAGATCGCGCAGAAGCTTAAGGACACGCTTGCAAGCTTCGGCGTTAACGTCACGATGACTGACGTAAGCCAGGGACCTACCGTCACAAGGTATGAGATGCTTCCGGAGGCGGGAGTTAAGGTATCGAAGATAGTCAGCCTTACCGATGATATAAAGCTTGCGCTTGCGGCGGAGAGCATCAGGATAGAGGCTCCGATACCGGGGAAGAGCGCGATAGGGATAGAGGTTCCGAACGCGGAGAACACGCCTGTGATGCTTAGAGACCTTATTGATTCGGAGGAGTTTAAGAGCTCTAAATCAAAGATTTCCTTTGCGGTAGGAAAGGACATAGCGGGCAAGCCTGTCATATTTGATATAGCGAAGATGCCGCATGTGCTTATAGCGGGGGCTACGGGAGCGGGTAAGTCCGTCTGCATCAATACGATAATAATGAGCATACTTTATAAGGCAAAGCCTGATGAAGTGAAGCTTATGATGATAGATCCGAAGATAGTGGAGCTTTCAATATATAACGGCATACCTCACCTTATGACGCCTGTCGTGACCGATCCCCAGAAGGCTGCGGGAGCGCTTAATTGGAGCGTCATAGAGATGGACAGGAGGTACGGAGAGTTCGCTGAGCATGCCGTGAGGGACTTAAAGGGTTATAATGCATGGGCCGTGAAAGAGGGCTTGCCACCTATGCCGCAGATAGTCATAATCGTAGACGAGCTTGCCGATCTTATGATGACGGCAAAGAGCGACGTGGAGACTGCCATAGTGCGTCTTGCGCAGAAGGCAAGGGCTGCGGGCATGCACCTTATAATTGCCACGCAGAGACCTTCCGTCGATGTCATAACAGGGCTTATAAAGGCGAATATGCCAAGCCGTGTTGCCTTTACCGTGACTTCGGGCACTGATTCACGCACGATACTTGACATGGTGGGAGCAGAGAAGCTTCTCGGAAAGGGAGACATGCTTTTCTATCCCGTAGGTGCCTCAAAGCCTTCAAGGGTGCAGGGAGCCTTTGTTTCGGATGAAGAGGTAGAGGCGGTAGCGGAGTTCATAAGGGATCAGAAAAAGGACGAGGATAAGTCAGAGGATATAACAGAGGCGATAAACGCCGCAGTGGTATCGGGGGCTTCGGGCGGTAATCCCAAAGGGGGATTAGCGAATGCAGGGGCAGCATCAGATGATACGGATGAGATATTCATGCAGGCGGCGGAGTTTGCGGTGAATCTTGACAAGGAGACGGTGTCAATAGGGCTTCTGCAAAGAAAGTTCCGGCTGGGCTTCAACAGAGCTGCCCGCATCATGGATCAGCTCTCAGAGGAGGGCATAGTCGGCGAGGAGATGGGAACCAAGGGCAGACGGATAGTCATGACGCCTGAGCAGTTTGAGACATATAAAGAGGAGCATGTATGAAGACGGATATAGAGATAGCGCAGAGCGCGGAAATCATGCATATAAGAGAGATAGCGTCAAAGCTTGACATAGCAGAGGACGACCTTGAGCTATATGGCAAATATAAGGCAAAGATTTCGGACAGTTTTATAAGGTCGGTACAGGACAGACCTGACGGTAAGCTCGTGCTTGTGACGGCAATTAATCCCACGCCTGCGGGAGAGGGCAAGACCACACAGACCATAGGCATAGGCGAGGCTATGGGAAGGCTGGGAAAGAAAGCGGTCATAGCCTTAAGGGAGCCGTCATTAGGTCCCTGTTTTGGCATAAAGGGGGGAGCCGCAGGGGGCGGCATGGCGCAGGCTATCCCTATGGAGGACCTTAACCTTCACTTCACGGGCGACTTTCATGCGATAACTACAGCGAATAACCTCTGCGCGGCAATGCTAGACAATCATATCCAGCAGGGGAACGAGCTTCGGATAGACACTAGGCGTATAGTGCTTAAAAGATGCCTTGACTTAAACGACAGGGCATTGCGGAATGTCGTAGTAGGCTTAGGTTCTAAGGCAGACGGCTTCGTGAGGGAGGATCATTTTACGATAACCGTAGCGTCAGAGGTAATGGCTATATTCTGTCTTGCGTCCGATATGGAGGACTTAAAGCGAAGGCTCTCCCGCATGATAGTGGCTTACGACCTTGACGGAAAGCCCGTTACGGCAGGGGATATAAAGGCTGTGGGAGCGATGGCTGCTCTGCTTAAGGATGCTATACAGCCGAACCTCATACAGACCTTAGAGCATACCCCCGTCATAGTGCATGGAGGTCCCTTTGCGAATATCGCGCACGGGTGTAACTCCGTGATTGCGACTAAGACGGCGTTAAAGCTTGCGGATATAGTGATAACCGAGGCGGGCTTCGGAGCAGATCTTGGAGCCGAGAAATTTTTTGACATAAAGTGCAGGAAAGCAGGGCTTAAGCCTTCTGCCGTCGTGCTAGTGGCGACCATAAGGGCTTTGAAGTATAATGGCGGAGTCTTAAAGGATGAGCTTTCTAAGCCTGATATGGGGGCACTTAAAAAAGGCATAGCCAATCTCGGACGGCATATAGATAACCTGAAGAAATACGGTCTTCCTGTGATAGTGACGCTGAATGCCTTTGCGACAGATACCGAAGAGGAGAAGGCGTTTATTGAAGAATACGCAAGGGAGAGGGGCTGTGATTATTCTTATTCCGAGGCTTGGGAGAAGGGCGGAGAAGGAGCGGCAGACCTTGCGAATAAGATAATAGACGCCGTGTCTTCTGATAAGGCTGATTTCAAGCTTTTATATCCCGATGAGATGTCTGTAAGGAATAAGATAGAGACTATAGCGAAAGAGATTTATGGTGCGTCAGGCGTTGATTTTTCATCAAAGGCATTAAAGGAGATAGAAGAGATAGAAAAGATGGGCGGAGGTTCTTTCCCTGTCTGCATGGCAAAAACACAGTATTCATTCTCTGACGATCCGACGCTTTTAGGCGCTCCTGACGGTTTCACCTTAAAAGTGAGGGAGGCGTATCTTTCAAGCGGAGCGGGTTTTGTGGTTGCGCTAACGGGGGATATAATGACAATGCCGGGGCTTTCAAAGCACCCTGCGGCGTATGACATAGATGTAGATGATAACGGAAGGATAAGAGGGCTTTTTTAGATGGCTAAGATAATAGACGGAAAGAAGATATCACAGGAGATTAAGGACGAGGTAAGGGCAGAGATAGAGAGGGATGGAATCAAAGCCTGCCTTGCTGTTATTATAGTAGGCGAGGACCCTGCGTCACAGGTTTATGTGAGGAATAAAAAGACTGCCTGCGAATACTGCGGGATAAAGTCTTTGTCCTATGAGCTTCCATCTGAAACCTCGGAGAAGGAGCTTATAGAGCTTATAGATAAGCTTAATAAGGATAACGAGGTTCACGGCATACTCGTCCAGCTTCCTCTTCCGGAGCATATAGATGAGGACAATATAATCGAAGCCATAGATCCTGCAAAGGATGTGGACGGCTTTTCAAGGAGATCTGTCGGCGCTTTAAGCATAGGTAGCGACGGTTTTATTTCCTGTACTCCGGCCGGCATCATAGAGCTCCTTAAAAGGAGCGGGGTAGAGATGGCAGGAAAGGAATGCGTTGTCATGGGACGCTCCAATATAGTAGGGAAGCCTATGGCTATGCTGATGCTTCGGGAGAATGCTACGGTTACTGTCGTTCATTCAAAGACAAGGCATATAGAGGATGTATGCAGCAGGGCTGACATACTTATAGTTGCCATAGGAAAGCCTAAGATGATCACTCATGACTATGTGAAGGACGGAGCGGCCGTCATAGATGTCGGCATACATCGGGTGGATCCTGAGACTAACGGCGGTAAGAAGCTCTGCGGAGACGTCGATTATGAAGACGTTGAGCCTATAGCGTCCTACATCACGCCTGTACCCGGCGGAGTGGGACCTATGACGATAGCCATGCTTATGAAGAATGTGTTGAAGGCGGTAAAGCGGAGATAGTTTTTTATGCAGTGCCCTAAGTGCGACAGCGAGATACCGGAGGGCAAGCTGTATTGCCCTAACTGCGGATATGCGGTACAGATAGTGCCTGATTACGATGCTGATCTTGAGGAAAATCTTAACAGCGTCGGAAGCGATATAGCAGGCAACGTGAACCGCATCGATGTAGCGGATAATAATAAAACCGAATATGACGCAGACTCCACGACCAAGGAGATACCTATGGTCAAGAAGGAGGATGCAGGTGAGATCGCAAGACAGAATGCTGCGGACAATACAAGACGGGAGCGGATGATGACAGTTGCCGTGGCGGGGATTTTTGCGGTCGTGCTTATCGTAGTCGTTGCTTTGGTGTCAAAGAGCCTGGGGAACGGTTCTTTTATTCCGCAGACGGCTGTCGATGAGGCAGTATCGAGCGCTTCCGTAAATTCGGTATCCGATCCCATGAGCGCGGCGGTAGAGGTCGCTATGGATGATGAGTTCGTGAACGCCACATTATCGGAGGACTCGGTATCATCAGACAGCGTCTCTGAGAATGAGACGGTCATGGGCGAACTTATAGTAACGCCGGAAGGTGGCAGATACGGGGAGCCTGAGAATATATCCGCAAGGATTTCTTATGATAATGTGAGTACTGCTAATGATGAAGACGGAGATGATTTTGAGGGGATAATTTATTATACTACTGACGGCTCGGAGCCTGATGAGGAATCGAAGGTTTTCAAGGGGGAACTTCCGATGCCTGTGGGCAAGAGCAAGTATGCTTTCAGATTCCTTGACAGCAGCGGAAACTTAAGTGATACGATATATCTGGAATACGATCTTGAATATGAGGGAATTACAAGCCCTGTGGATGCGGCGAATATTATCATAGCGACTCTTATCAATGACGGGGCGCTGCTTGATATATATGGTCATGTGGCGGGTTCTTTGGGAGCGTATACCTATATTTGCGATTCCATGGTAAAATCAGGGAGCCGGACTTATTTCATGATACCGGAGAGCTATGAGGAGCCGGGGGAGCAGAAAGCAAGGACGGGAACCGTGTATGCGGTTGATGCCGAGACGCTTGAGACCTTTAAGGTGAGCGGAAGCTCTGATGGGAAGTATTCATTTGAGGTATTCTATTAGGATACCGAAAGAGACGGCCGGCTGTCTGATACAAGGCTAGCGGATAGTGCTTGCGATATGCGGGGTTAGAAAGAAAGGATAAGGAAATTATACATGAAGCTGCTTGAAGAGAAAATACTAAAGGAAGGAAGGGCCGTAAGCGAGGATATACTCAGAGTCGATACCTTCATAAATCATCAGGTGGACCCGGAGCTTATGGAAAAATGCGCCAAGGATTTCGCATCGCATTTTAAGGGGAAGGGCGTCACGAAGATCGTCACGATAGAAAGCTCCGGGATATCTCCTGCGCTGCTGACGGCGCTTGAAATGGGGCTTAAGCTCGTGATACTTAAGAAGCAGCCGTCAAAGGTGCTTAACGACAATCTGTATCAGACGATGGTGACTTCCTTTACTAAGGGTACGAATTACGAGCTTACCTTGTCCAAGGAAGTTATAAGCGAGGACGACCATGTGCTTATAATCGATGACTTCCTTGCTAACGGCGAGGCGGTGACAGGTGCGGTCAGGCTGCTCCGCATGGCACATGCGACTATCGCAGGGGTTGGAGTGCTTATTGAGAAGTCCTTCCAGCCGGGAGAAGAAAAGATAACCGATGCCGGCTTTGAGGTTTATGCTCTTGCAAGGATAGGCAGGATGGCTAAGGACAGTATTGAGTTTGAGTAAATCAGAGATTTGAAACGGCGGCAGCAGCACAGCCGGTTGGATATTATTATAATATTTAATATATATTCTATGATACAGAGGTTTTGAGTGTTATGAAAAAGGTTGTAAAATTCGGAGGAAGCTCGCTTTCAGGAGCGGAGCAGTTCAAGAAGGTAAAGGAGATAATAGAGCTCGATAAGGACAGGCGCTATGTCGTGCCGTCGGCTCCGGGAAAAAGGAATTCAAAGGACAGCAAGGTAACGGATCTTTTATATAAGGCTTATGGCGAGGCATCGGAGGATAAGGATTTTTCTGAAACCTTTGCTGAGATTGAGACCAGATATAATGAGATAATAAAAGGACTCGGACTGAAGGTATCGCTTGATGACGAGTTCAGGAAGATAAGGGATGACTTTAAGAAAAAGACAGGCGAGGACTATGCGGCAAGCCGGGGCGAATATTTAAATGGCATACTGCTTGCCGACTATCTTGGATATGCTTTCGTTGATTCTAAAGAGGTAATATTCTTCAAAGAGGATGGAAACTTTGATTCTGCTAAGACTTATGAGGTTTTACATGACAGGCTTGAGGGCATAGAGAGGGCTGTCATCCCGGGCTTTTACGGTTCGTATCCTGACGGAAGCATCAAGACCTTTTCAAGAGGCGGCTCCGACATCACAGGTTCTATAGTCGCAAGATCAGTGAAGGCTGATGTATATGAAAACTGGACAGATGTGTCGGGGTTCTTTGTCGCCGATCCACGCATCATAACAGACCCTGAGAATATAGAGATGATAACTTATTCCGAGCTTCGTGAGCTTGCCTACATGGGGGCTTCGGTGCTGCATGAGGACGCTATCTTTCCAGTGAGGCGTGAGGGCATACCGATTAATATAAGGAACACCAATAAGCCTGAGGATAAGGGCTCGTGGATAGTCCAAAGCACGGGGCAGAAGTCGAAATTCATCATAACGGGAATCGCGGGCAAAAAGGGCTTCTGCTCGGTTAATATAGAAAAGGATAAGATGAACTCCGAGGTTGGCTTCGGAAGGCGCGTGCTGCAGGCTTTCGAGGACAATGAGATTTCATTTGAGCACATGCCGTCCGGGATAGACACGATGACGATAATAGTCCATCAGGACGAATTTATTGAGAAGGAGCAGAGGGTAGTATCCGAGATAAACAGGCTGACTCATCCCGACAGCATAGACATAGAATCAGACCTTGCGCTGATAGCTGTCGTGGGGCGCGGGATGAAGGCTGCAAAGGGTACGTCGGGACGGATATTCTCCGCCCTTGCGCATGCGAATGTAAACGTTAAGATGATAGATCAGGGGTCATCAGAGCTTAATATTATAATAGGCGTGAAGAATGAAGACTTTGAGAATGCTATAAGGGCTATATATAATATCTTTGTCCTTGCACAGCTTTGAGTTTAGGTGTAACACAGGAGGCAAACATTTATGAAAGATAGAAATATAATTCTGACAGGTGACCGCCCTACAGGACGCTTGCATCTTGGACATTACGTAGGTTCCTTAAAACGCAGGGTTGAGTTGCAGAATTCGGGAAAATATGATGAGATTAACATACTTGTTGCGGATGACCAGGCACTTACGGATAATGCCGATAACCCTGAGAAAATCCGGGAAAATATCGTAAACGTCGTACTGGATTATCTCTCCGTCGGGATAGATCCGGCTAAGACGACTATCTGTGTGCAGTCAGCGCTGCCCGCTCTTCATGCGCTGACATTCTATTATCTTAATATGGTAACTACGGCGCGTCTTTCGCGTAACCCTACGGTAAAGGCTGAGATCCAGATGAGAGGTTTTGCCGACGAGGGACTGCCTTGCGGATTTTTTGTTTATCCGGTATCCCAGACTGCGGATATCACGGCTTTTGACGCTAATGTCGTTCCCGTGGGAGAAGATCAGCTGCCTATGTTAGAGCAGGCAAGAGAGATCGTCGAGAAGTTCAATAAGATATACGGTGAGACGCTTGTGCTTCCGAATGCCATGATACCGGAGAATGCGACACAGCGTAGATTGCCCGGAGTTGACGGAAAGGCTAAGATGAGCAAGTCATTGGGCAATTGTATCTATTTATCCGACGATCCTAAGACCGTGAAGAAGCAGGTGAACGGTAAGATGTATACGGATCCGGAGCATCTTCAGATTTCTGATCCAGGTCATACCGAGGGAAACGTGGTATTCACGTATCTTGATGCACTTTGTACGGACGAGCACTTTGCTAAGTTCCTGCCTGATTATTCTAATCTGGAAGAGATGAAGGCGCATTACTGTCGGGGAGGACTAGGAGACGGAGTATGCAAGAAGTTCCTGATTAATGTCCTTGAAGAGACGCTTGAGCCTATCCGTTCGGAACGTGCTAAATGGGAAGCGGACATTGATTCCGTATATGACATCATCAAAGAGGGAACCGCAAAGGCTGTCGAAACAACGAATGCGACTCTTGCACGCGTAAGAAAAGCAATGAGGATTGATTACTTTACCGATCGCTCGATCATTGATGAGTGGAACTCGCTGCTCCGACAGGCAAAACAGTAAATGGTTAAATATCTACTTTAGTGGTTCCGCCGAGGAAGGTGGGAAGGGACTTGCCGTTCTTCTTCCACTGCGCGTACTCGGCGGTCGCCGCGAACATGACGTCACCTGATGAATTAAGGGCGGTCTCAACAGAATCCTGTACGACGCCTATGATGAATCCAACTCCGACTACCTGCATCGCTACGTCAGCATTAACCCCGAAAAGAGAACAGGCCATAGGTATGAGAAGGAGCGATCCGCCGGCAACGCCCGATGCTCCGCAGGCTCCCAAGGTTGCGATGAAAGCAAGTATCAGAGCCGTCGGCAGGGACACCTGTATACCCATTGTATTTGCAGCGGCAAGCGACATTACTGCAATAGTTACTGCGGCTCCGTCCATATTTATAGTAGCTCCCAGAGGAATAGATACAGCGTACATTTCCTTATCCATTCCAAGCTTTTCGCAAAGAGCCATATTCACAGGTATATTCGCAGCAGAGCTTCTCGTGAAGAAAGCCGTGAGACCGGACTCTCTTAAGCATCTGAAAACTAAAGGATACGGGTTGGTGCGTAAGGTTATGGCCGCAAGAAGCGGATCTATAACGAGGGCAACTATCAGCATACAACCGACAAGCAGAATCAGGAGCTTGCCGTAATCAGTGAATATCGAAAGACCATTAGTTGAAACATTAGTATATACAAGTCCCAAGATGCCAAAGGGGGCAAGGTTTATTATCCATCTGACAGCCTGTGATATGATATTCGCAACGTCTTCAAAGAATTTCTTGGTACTGTCGCTTGCGAACTTCTTTGCCGCAATGCCGAAGACAACAGCCCAGAAAAGTATGCCGATATAGCGTCCTTCAAGCAATGCGCCTATAGGATTAGCTATCATGTTTAAGAAGAGGGCTGAGAGCACTTCGCCTATTCCTGCAGGTATGGTATCGGCAGTAGCCGTCTCAGCAAGCTTTATAGTCTGAGGGAATATATAGCTTCCGATGACTGCTACCACAGAAGCTAAAAGCGTGCTTATCATATAAAGAGCAATGACTAGCCCAAACCTGCTGTCAAGCTTGTCATTTCCCTGCGCAAGAGCTGACAGCACAAGCGCAAAGACCAAGACAGGAGCCACAGCCTTCAGCGCTCCTACAAACAGATCTCCGAATAAAGGCACGACAGGCAGATCCTTAAAGAGCAATCCCAGTATAGTGCCAATAACTAGCCCGCATATGATCCTTATAATAAGGCTCACGTTGTTGTATTTTTCGATGATTTTCATAACAATCTCCCCTTCAATAAAATATTAAGCATCAACCCGACACTTCCGTAATATTAACACAAAGATCAGAAATAGAAAAGGATAGAGGAAATTGATGAAATTATGCACTCGCCGGCTTTTATGGTATAATACATTGTTTGTGTTCAAAGAAATGCTGATAATGAGCCGTGGGAGCGGTTTGGATTAGATTATGCTGTAGGAGGAGATGTATGTTTAGGATTTTAGAAGCGGAGGTTCTGGCGGATAAGACTTATAAGATGGTGGTCGAGGCACCGAATGTGGCTCATGCATGTGAGCCGGGACAGTTCCTTATCGTCAGGGCGCATGAGGAGAGCGAGAGGATAGCCCTTACCATATGCGATTACGACAGGGGAAAGGAGACTGTCACCATCGTATTTCAGACCATAGGTGAGTCGAGCTACAAGATAGCGGAGCTTAAAGCGGGAGACTGCTTTGCGGACGTGGTGGGACCACTTGGGAATCCTGCGGAATATGTAAAGGAGCCTATCGAGGAAGTTAGGAAGAGGCATTATCTGTTAGTCGGCGGAGGGCTAGGCACGGCTCCTGTCTATCCACAGGCTAAGTGGCTTAAAGAGCACGGCGTGGATGTGGATGTGATAATCGGGACGAAGACCAAGGACACTCTTATAATGGAGCAGGAGATGATCGATGCCGTCGGAGAGGAACACGTATTCGTCACGACCGATGACGGCTCGTATAAGAGGCATGGCATGGTCACGGCTGTCATAGAGGATCTGGTCAAGAATCAGGGCAGGAAGTATGATAAATGCGTGTCTATCGGTCCCATGATAATGATGAAGTTCTGCGTGAAGATGACGAAGGAGCTTGGCATACCTACTATAGTTTCGATGAACCCTATAATGGTTGACGGCACCGGAATGTGCGGAGCATGCAGGCTTGTAGTCGGCGATGAGGTTAAGTTCGCATGTGTGGACGGACCGGAGTTTGACGGCTTCTTAGTGGATTTTGACGGTGCAATGAAGAGAATGAAGCTATACAAGACCGAGGAGGGCAGAAGGCTTCTTGAGTATCAGGAGGGGAACACTCATAAGGGGAACTGCGGGAAATGTTAATGGATTATTTATAAGTAGGAGATATTAGGCACACAGTTTTTATGAGGACTTATGCTTGATAAAATAGCGTTACAAACCACATAGAGGAGCTGTATCCTCGACATTATAGTAATAGTTGCAAGAATATTTATTGTAGGAGATATAAGGTATGGCGATTGAAGTTGATATGATGAAGAAGGTTCCGGTGGCGGAGCAGGATCCGAAGGTTCGGGCTAAGAATTTTGACGAGGTATGCCTGGGCTATACGGAGGAAGAGGCAAAGACGGAGGCTACGAGATGCCTGCAGTGCAAGAATCCCAGATGCGTAGAGGGCTGTCCGGTGCGGATAAATATACCCGGCTTCATAGAGAAGATTAAAAATGGCGACAATGCCGGCGCATATGAAATCATAAATGAAGCAAGCTCGCTTCCTGCTGTATGCGGTAGAGTCTGTCCGCAGGAGACGCAGTGCGAGGGAGTCTGTATCAGGGGCATAAAGGGTGAAGCGGTTTCCATAGGAAAGCTTGAGAGATTTGCCGCTGACTGGGCAAGGGAGCATGGCATAGCCCCTGTCAAGACATCGGAAAAGAAAGGGAAGAAGGTTGCCGTGATCGGAGCAGGACCGTCCGGGCTAACTTGTGCGGGAGACCTTGCGAAGATGGGCTATGACGTGACTATATTCGAGGCCTTGCATAAGGCCGGCGGAGTGCTTGTGTACGGTATACCTGAGTTCAGGCTTCCTAAGGATGAGGTCGTCGCTAAGGAAATAGAGAACGTGAAGTCTCTGGGCGTTGAGATAAAGACCGACTACATAATCGGCAGGTCAGAGACCATAGATGAGCTTATGGATAATGAGGGCTTTGAGGCTGTTTATATCGCATCGGGAGCGGGGCTTCCTATGTTCATGCATATACCCGGCGAGCAGGCACTCGGTGTTTATTCTGCGAATGAATACTTAACCCGCGCTAATCTTATGAAGGCGTATCGGGAGGATTACGATACCCCGATAAATAAGGGCAATAGGACCGTAGTAGTAGGCGGAGGAAACGTGGCTATGGATGCCGCCCGTACAGCATTGCGCCTTGGCTCCGATGTTACCGTCGTATACAGAAGATCGGAGAAGGAGCTTCCCGCAAGGGCGGAGGAGGTGCATCACGCAAAGGAAGAGGGCATAGAGTTTAACCTGCTGACAAACCCTGTCGAAATACTGGAGGATGAGGAAGGGGCAGTCAGAGGCATCAAGGTTATCAAGATGGAGCTTGGGGAGCCGGATGCATCAGGCAGGAGAAGACCTGTGGAGATAGCGGGATCAGAGTATGAGATAGAGTGCGATACCGTGATAATGGCGTTAGGCACGTCGCCCAATCCGCTGATATCAAGCACTACGGAGAACCTTGAGACTAATAAGAGGAAGTGCATAGTAGCTGACGAGGAGACGGGAACGACTTCAAGACCGGGAGTATTCGCCGGAGGAGACTGCGCAACCGGAGCCGCGACTGTCATACTTGCCATGGGAGCAGGGAGAAAAGCGGCGAAGGGCATAGACGAATATCTCTCAAAGTAGACGGTATGGGAGCATGACATGACTCTGAATGAGAAGGCAAAGGATCTGAGGTCATCAGGATATGCGCTGACTGTGTGCGGAGCTATAGGGCTTGTCGCCATGGTGCTTATCTTTGCAGGCGTGATTCCTTTGAATATAGGCGGCGTAGTAGGCATCGTGACAAAGCTTGTGATGAGCCTGCTGTTTATCGTCTTTCTTATTGCGGGCATACATTCCTTTAGGAAATCCGGCGCTGTAGCTCTCGATGCAGAAAGGGAGACGGACAAGAAGAATGAAATCAAAAAATGGTTCCTTAATGAGCATGACGCGGAATTAATTGACGGAGAGCTGGATACCACTCTTGAAGGCAACGACCTCTACTTTGAGCGCACGGATTTTATTAAAGATAAGATATGCGAGAGATTCATGGACGTGGAGGATGCCCTGATGTCGGAGCTTACGGAGGAGATATATTCGGAGCTTTTTGAGAAAGAACAACCATGCTCCATGTGATGCTTATCACCTGTGGAAAGCTAAAGGAGAAGTATCTGCAGGATGCCGTAAAGGAATATAAGAAGAGGCTTGGCGGATATATCACGCTTACGGAAAAAGAGCTTGACGACGGTCCCGACATGGAAGCAGAAAGCGTCAGAATAGAAAAAGCCATACCTGAAGGTGCTTATGTAATAACGCTTGAGATAGAAGGGAAGGAGCTTACTTCCGTGCAGTTTGCGGAAGCTATAGAGAAGCTGATGAATGACGGAGAAAGCCGTATCTGCTTCATAATAGGCGGTTCGGAAGGCATTGCGGAGAATATCAAGGCAATAGCTAAAGAGCATCTTAGCTTTTCTAAGATGACCTTTCCGCATCAGCTTATGAGGGTTATATTTATGGAGCAATTATATAGGGCTTTTAAGATAATAAAGGGCGAGCCGTATCATAAATGAATTAAGCATCAGATTGGAACTAAGATACATTGCGGCTTAGGATTTATAAACGGACAGGGGGAGCAGCTATGAACTTCATAAACATCATCGAAAAAAAGCGTGACAAGGGCAAGCTTGCAAAGGAAGAGATAAGAGACTTCATAAATAGATATGTGGCTGGGGAGATTCCCGATTATCAGGTTTCAGCGCTCCTTATGGCTATATATTTAAATGGCTGTGACGACGAAGAGACCTACGAGCTTACGATGGCGATGGCGGAGTCGGGGGATATCATGGATCTGTCTGAAATCCCCGGCATCAAGGTAGATAAGCATTCTACGGGCGGAGTAGGTGACAAGGTGACATTGATAGTAGCACCTGTAGCTGCAGCGTGCGGCATACCTACTGCTAAGATGAGCGGCAGAGGGCTTGGCTTCACGGGAGGCACGATAGATAAGCTTGAAGCGATACCGGGCTTTTCGACATCTCTTGATGAAAAGGATTTTATTGCTCAGGTTAAGAATACAGGATATGCGCTTATCGGGCAGACAAAGGATCTTGCGCCTGCGGATAAGCTTCTTTATGCCCTGCGCGACGTGACAGGGACGGTAGGCTGCATACCTCTTATCGCATCTTCCATAATGAGCAAGAAGATCGCCGCGGGAAGTGACGCCATAGTGCTTGAGGTGACGCATGGCACGGGAGCATTCATGAGGGATGAGGAAAAAGCCTGCGAGCTTGCCCGCATAATGATGGATATAGGAAAGAGGGCAGGACTTAATATGAAGGCCGTTATTACGGACATGAACGAGCCCTTAGGACATGCGATAGGCAATTCGCTTGAAGTAATCGAAGCGATAGAGGCGTTAAAGGGGACTACGGCATCAGATGTGTCGGAGGTAATGAAGGTCATTATTCCGGAGATGATAATGGCAGGCGGTAAGGCTGATAATAAAGCCGATGCGTGGAAGATGGCGGAAGAGGCTATATCATCCGGCAGGGCGCTTGAAGCCTTCAGGACTATGATAGCCGCACAGCATGGAAATCCTGATGTGATAGACGATTATTCCTTATTCCCCAAGGCGGCTGTAAAGAAGGAAGTGCATGCTGAGAGGAATGGATACCTAAGGGTAAAGGACTGCGCGGGGATTGGCGAGTGCGTAAAGCTTTTAGGCGGCGGCAGGATAACCAAGGAGCAGGCGATAGACCTTTCCGTGGGGCTTGAGATGAGTGCAAAGAACGGCGATAAGGTATCGAAGGGCGACTGCCTTTTAGAGATATACGCAAGGAATGATAACGAGGCGGAGACAGCCAGGATGCAGTATCTCAAATCGGTCGAGATAATAGACGAGGAGCCGGAGAAAAACGTTTTGATTTATACGCTTAATGACTGAAGTTATAAGGACAGGGGACTACGACAACAATGTGATACAGGAGGTCGCAGGCTCGTTTGATAAGAATATCAGGTTCATAGAGAAGAAGCTTGGCGTTGACATATCGATAAGGGCGGACAGCATATTTATCGAAGGCGACAAGAAAGCATCTTCTGACGGCGTGGCTCTTATTAAGGAGCTGCTTGCGCTTGCGGGAAGGGGAGAGACTATAGACGAGCAGAAGCTGACCTATACATTGGACAGCATAAATGATTCATCGGGGGAGTTCATCACTTCCGTGGACGATGATGTGATCTGTCATACCGTGCAGGGAAAGCCCGTGAAGCCAAAGACTGTCGGGCAGAAGAATTATGTCGAAGCGATCGAGAGCAAGATGATAGTCTTCGGTATAGGTCCTGCGGGCACTGGCAAGACTTATCTTGCGATAGCGGAGGCGGTCACGGCTTTTAAGAAGGAAGAGGTATCGAGGATAATACTTACGAGGCCTGCCATAGAAGCGGGAGAGAAGCTGGGCTTTCTGCCGGGAGATTTGCAGAGCAAGGTCGATCCTTATTTAAGACCTTTGTATGACGCCCTCTACAGCATAATGGGAGCGGAGGCTTTCCAGAGGAATACGGAAAAGGGGCTTATAGAGGTCGCTCCTTTGGCATATATGAGGGGCAGGACCTTAGACAATGCCTTCATCATACTTGACGAGGCACAGAATACGACGCCTGCGCAGATGAAGATGTTCTTAACCCGCATAGGCTTCGGCTCGAAGGTAGTAGTGACAGGAGATAAGACACAGAAGGATCTCGCCGAGGGAACGGTATCGGGGCTTGACGTAGCGGAGCGGGTGCTTCATAAGATAGAGGATATAGGCTTTATAACGCTTACTTCAAAGGATGTCGTAAGACACCCTCTTGTACAGAAGATAGTAAAGGCATACGAGGAATATGAGCAAAGACAGGGAAACAGAAGAGAAGACGGAAAGAGAAGAGCAGGAGACAGCAGAAGGTTCAGAAAATAAAAAGCCGGATAGCCCGTTTAAGGCATATCATCTCGTGCCTATTATGATTCTTTCGCTTGCTTCTGCCATAGAGATATATCTTACGCAGCAGACAATCACGGGGGCGGTACGCAATTTCATTGTCGTCGCCATAATCGCTTTTGCAGTCATTTATTCCTGCGGAAGATGGATAACGCCGAAGCTTGCGTTTATCATGACAGGGCTGGGCCTGCTTGCTTCGGTTCAGGCTTTCATACCCGATTTTATTATCCCGTTTGCGTCCTTTGCCGTTCTGACAGCGATAATTTCGTCCAATCTTTACCTTGGTATGTTCAGCCTTATGCTGTTTTCCGCGATGCCCTTCCTCGTGACGGAAAGATCCTTCGAGTATTTCCTTTTCTATGCAGTGACCGGGCTTATAGCGGCGGCTCTTATTTACGGCAGGCGGAAGATTGGCAAATACGCTGACGTGCTGACGGTTTTTATTCTGGCATACATACTTCTTTATACGGGGCTTGTCGTGCTTAAGCGCTTAACGCTTACTCCTGAGCTTATCATAGGTCCCGTTGCAGGGCTTATCCTTGATGTCATGATCATGGAGATAGCGGGCTATTCTTATTATAATAATGTCGTGAAGAAGGAGCAGGAGCTTTACCTTAATGTCGTTGATCCTGAGTATCCGCTCCTTATCAGGCTTAAGAATAATAATAAGAGAGAGTATAAGAGGGCTATACACACGGCGCATTTCACGGAGCTTTTTGCGAATAAGTTCGGCTATGATCCGGTGCTTATGAAGGGGCTTGGCTTCTATCACAGGATAGGAGTATTGAGGGAGGACGAGGCTAATCTCGCGATAAGGACGGTGGCGCTTGCGATGGACGAGGGCTTTCCTGACGACATAGTGCAGGCTCTGAAGGAGTATGGCGAGGTAAAGGCGGGAGATAAGGTCTCGGCGGAGGTTTCTATCACGGTGATAGCCGATACCGTTATCATAAGCCTTATGGACGAGTTCTCTAAGGGTAATAAAGACCTCGACCTGAATAAGTTCATAGACAAGACGATACTCGGACTTTTCTCAGGCAAAAATTCGCTGCTTAAAAAATCAGCCATACCCTATAACGATTTGGAGGAGATAAGGAAGCAATTAAAGGGAGAGAGGATATATTATGACTTTCTCCGTTGAATATGATGAGGATATAAGGGAGCTTGACCTGTGCGTAGAGGAGATATTTAAGAGCGTCGCTCGTGAGGCATTGAGATATACGGACTGCCCTTTTGAATGCGAGATAAGCCTTACGCTCACGAATGATGTGGCTATCCGTATGCTAAATAAGGAATACAGGAAGACGGATAAGGCTACAGATGTACTTTCTTTTCCTTTACAGGAATTTGAAAAAGCAGGGGATTTCAGCGGGATATCAGAGGACTCTGCGGACTGCTTCAATCCTGATACGGGAGAGCTTATGCTGGGGGATATCGTGATATCCACGGATCATGTGATAGCGCAGGCGGCTTCTTACGGACATTCCGTTAAGAGAGAATTCGCTTTCCTAATCGCTCACAGTATGTTACACTTGCAAGGGTTTGACCATATGGAGCCGGATGACGCCATTATTATGGAGAAGGCTCAGGATAAGATATTAGATAAACTTGGAATAAGGAGATAGGTTTTGATCATTAAAAAGAGAGCGGCGCTGGTATGGATCATAAGCGCCTGTATTTTAGCGGGATGCGGGAATAATACCGCAGCGAAGGTTCCTGATTCATCAGTTGAGACAGGCACGGAGGCTGTTGAGGATAGCGAGGCCTATGAGAAATTCGAGGAGTCAGTATCTAATGATGACGCCGCGGAGGTTTCGGCATCAGGACTTACGGCGGAGAAGGGATATGTTTCTTCCTTCGGCATGGAGCGGGAGAGAGACGGAGATAAGGTAAGAAGCTACCTTACGGGAAAGATGGTTCCTGATGAGATAGGTGACAGAAGGCCTGTAGCCGTCATGCTTAATAATATCGAGGACGCTATGCCTATGAGCGGCGTAGGCTCGGCTGATATTCTCTATGAGTGTGTCGTAGAGGGCGGGCTTACGAGGATGATGGGAGTCTTTGAGAATTACGACGACCTGGAAAAGATAGGTTCCGTGCGTTCGTGCAGGAATTATTTCGTTTATTATGCGTTAGAGCTTGATGCTATTTACTGTCACTATGGGCAGTCTTCTTATGCCCTGCCTTTATTGGAAGAGGACTATGTGGATAACCTCTCAGGGCTTGCGGCAATAGGAGATACCGTGTTCTATAGGACGACAGACAGGGTTGCGCCTCACAATGCCTATGCTTCTGCCAAGGGCATAAAGAAGGGCATAGAGGACATGGGCTATCGCAATACCTATAAGGATGGCTATATAGGGAAGTTCACCTTCGCGCATGATGATGATATTAATGATCTCTCACAGGAGAACCCCTATGACGCTACGCATGTAGAGCCGGGATATAAGATAAACGCTCCCTACCTTGAATATAATGCCGATGACGGGAAATATTACAGATGGCAGTATGGAGAAGAGCATGTGGACGACCTTACGGGCGAGCAGCTCTCCTTTGATAACGTGATATTGCAGTATTCCCAGTGGGAGCAGATAGATGATAAGGGGTATCTTGGATTTAACTGTCATGGCGGCGGAAAGATGACCTATGTCACCAAGGGCAAGGCTATAGACGGATCATGGATATCCTTCGGCGGGGATCAGGGCTCTGTCCGTTACTTTGATGAGGATGGCGAGGAGATAGTAGTTAATCAGGGCAAGACGCTTATCATGATAATACAGGATACAGAGGGAGATAAGGTAGTAATTAAGTAATCCGGCTTCATTCCGCATGGAGTCATCAGATACAAAGGACAGCATCAGGTAAATGGCAAGGCCTGCGAAGAATAGAAAAAGCAACTTCATCGTTCAGGGCGGACTGCTGGGGATAGCAGGCATCATAACCCGCATCATAGGCATGATATATCGCATCCCCGTGACGAATATCATCGGGGACAAGGGCAACGGCTATTATGCTTCGGCATATTATATCTATAATATCATGCTGTTAATATCTTCATATTCACTGCCGCTTGCCATATCCAAGGTAGTGTCGGCAAGGCTTTCAAAGAGACAATACAGGAATGCCAACAGGGTATTCAGGGGAGGGCTTTTATTCGCTGCGATAACAGGAGGCCTTGCGGGGCTTATCGTGCTGTTCGGAGCAGAGGCTTTGGCGAATGTGCTGTCAGAGCCGTTATCCGCAATAGCCTTGCGGATATTCGCTCCCACGCTTCTTATAGTCGCCGTCATGGGAGTATTCAGGGGATATTTTCAGGGCATGGGGAATATGGTGCCGACGGCGGTATCCCAGATCATAGAGCAGATAATAAATGCCGTGATAAGCATCATAGCGGCGAAGTCCCTGTTTGATTATGGAAAAAAGACGGCGGCGCTTCTTAGGAATGAGGACTTATCCTATGCCTACGGAGCTGCCGGAAGCACTCTTGGCACGAGCGTTGGTGCTTTCGCTGCGCTCTTATTCCTTGTTGCCTTGTACTTCATGGTTGCGGGAAGGCTCAGGAAGAAATACAGCGGGGACGACACGAGGTATGTGGAAAGCTACGGCGCAGTAATGCAGATGATATTGCTTACAGTGTTTCCCGTTATCTTATCCACCGCCATCTATAATATAAACGATATACTCGATAATTTCTTCTTTAACCGCTTAATGGAGATGAAGGGCTTCGGTGCGGAGAAGACCGCTATCTGGGGCGTGTATACGGGCAAATCAAAGCTCCTTTTAAACGTGCCGATAGCGCTTGCGAACTCCATATCCGCTTCTGCCGTTCCGGCTCTCTCGTCCTGCATAGCGTCTGATAATATCAAGGGCGCAAGGAAGAGGGTAAGCGCAGCAATGCGGTTTACCATGATAATATCCTTTCCCTGCGCAATGGGGCTTTTCGTGCTTGCAGATCCTATAATAAACCTGCTTTTTTCGGGAGAGACTGCGCTGGCTGCGGCGTTAATCAGGGCGGGGGCTGTAACGGTGATGACTTATTCCGTTTCAACGCTTTCAAACGGCATGCTTCAGGGAATCGGCAGGATGAATCTACCCGTTAAGAATGCGGCTATTTCATTGGTTCTGCATCTTGCGGCTCTTATTGCCCTTATGTACTACACGAATCTTGGGATTTACGCCGTAGTTATTTCTACGGTCGTATTCTCTTTAAGCATGTGTCTTCTTAACAGTCTTTCTTTAAGGCATTCGCTGTCCTACAGGCAGGAGAAGGTCAGGACCTTCGTGCTTCCTGCGCTGTCGGCGCTTGTCATGGGAGTCGTGATCTTCGTGCTTTGGAAGCTGCTGTCTTTATTTACGGGGTATCTGATACAGACCGTCATACCCATAGTCGTAGGCGGGGTTATTTATTTTATCTGCATACTGAAATTCGGCGCAGTGAGGGAGGACGAGCTTTACGACATTCCTATGGGCGGTAAGATAGTGAGGCTTGCAAAGAGCTTCGGATTGTTATAGGGGCGTACCCGCCATTGGCGGGTTTTGGAGCACATACCTTATGTGCTCCAAAAGGAGTGAAAGTTGGAGCTATATATGATTAACAAAGGAGTTAGGATAGCAATAATAGGCGGGGGCGCATCGGGGATAATGGCGGCGATAACCGCAGCGAGGTCAGGCGCGTCAGTCATTATTTATGAGCATAAAGATAGTCTTGCGAATAAGATTCTTATAACGGGAAACGGTAAGTGCAATTTCTCAAATTTGCGTATGGAGTCGTCATGTTTTCATTCATCTACGGATAAGGATGGGAGAACAGGACGCATCCTTGATAAGTTCAGCGTAAAGGACTGTATTGATTTCTTTGAGAGCATCGGCGTGAGGCACAGGGAGAGGAAGGGCGGTATATATCCTTATACCGATACTGCCGAGACAGTGAGGTCTGCGCTGCTATTAGAGCTTAAGAGTCTTGACGTATCCATAGTGTGTGACTGCGGTAAGCTTGTCATAGGTGATGACAGAAGTATTTTGGCAGATATCACAGAATCCGACAGGAGAAAGAAAAGAGCTAAAAGACAGTACGACCGCATCATTATTTCCTGTGGGGGATGCGTGTCGCCTAAAACCGGCTCTGACGGTTCGGGTTATGAGTTATTAAGGAGCCTTGATGTACCGTTAACGCCCATATACCCTGCGCTTACCCCGCTTATAGTAAAGGAGGATCTTTCTTTATTGAAGGGTATACGCTGTGATGCAAGGTTATGCCTTTTGAGAGAGGACGGGAGCCTTGCGGAGAGTTCATCTGGGGAGCTTCAGCCTTATGATAAGGGGCTTTCGGGGATATGCGCTATGGATATCTCAGGGCAGGCCTGCAGGATTATGGGTGACGGTAAGAGGGCTTATGCAGAAGTTGATTTTTTTCCTGTGATGACTGACGACGAATTCAAGGCAGAGCTTAATAGAAGGATAAGGCTATATCCAGAAAGGAAGCTTAATGAGCTGCTTACAGGTCTTTTTGCGAAGAAGCTTATAAATTATCTCGTGCATCCGATAGATACAAGGCGTGATGGATATATTGACAAATTATGCGATAATGTGAAGCATCACAGATATGAGCTGTCACCTGAAATGCTTAAGGACTTCTCCCGTGCCCAGACCATTGCAGGCGGTGTGCCTTTATCTGCTGTCGATGATAATTGCATGCTATATGGGCATGAGGGGATATATGTCGCAGGAGAACTACTCGATAGTGACGGCGTATGCGGAGGCTACAACCTGCATTTCGCATGGGCTACGGGCATGCTTGCCGGGTGCCATGCGGCGGGATATCTTAACGCCTGATAATAAACTATGCTATGGCTGATATGAGCGAAGATAATAGGTTAAAGAATATCTTAAACGGCAAGGTCAGGTGGCAGTTTTCTTTTATGCTTGGCGCTTTATTCGGAGGGCTGGTTTTTATTGCTCTTTATGGCGTCAGCATACTTGATGTTACTTATGAGGACTGGCTGCTTACAGGGTGGTATGACCTCTCACAGCATTATGTGGGATGGAAGCTTTATCGGGCGTCAGGCTGGCATTTTCCTGTAGGGCTTTGCGATACGAGCTTTTATCCTTATCTTGCTTCCGTGATCTACACGGATTCCATTCCGATAGTCTCGCTGTTTTTCAAGATATTATCGCCGATACTTCCTGAGACGTTTCAGTTCTTCGGGATATATGGCTTGTTCTGCTTTATGATGCAGGGGGGATTTGCCAAGCTGCTGCTTCGCAGGATGTTAAAGAGCGAGGCGCAGTGCTGTGCTGCCTGCGTGCCCTTTGTATTCTGCGCTCCGCTTTGGCAGAGGATGTATTATCATACGGCTTTAGCCTCGCATTATCTGATACTTATCGGGATATTATTATTTATTTACAGGGACAAGGTTAAGCGGGTATGGCTTCGGATACTGCTTTGGTGCGTGCTGGGAATGCTCTGTGTTTCTGTGCATTTTACGATATACGGGATGGTTTCCGTGATGCTTTTAGGCTTTGCTTTGTGGGAGGCGCTTGAGAATCAAGGACATAGGGGCGGCTCTGATACTGAAATTTCCGATAAGAATGACTTAAGCAATGGTGTGATTTATTGGATTAGAGGTAAATTAAAGACAGGCATATTACGCAGGATTCAGGTTTTCTGTGCTTTTGTTATTCCTTATCTTGCTTCGACTGTGTTTGTTTTTTATCTGTTCGGGGGCTTCTATGGCGGGATATCGGGCAGCTCGGATGGGCTAGGATCTTACAGCGCAAATCTTAATTCTTTGTTTAATCCGATAGATTATTCAAGGATAATAAAGGAATTTCCGCTTATAGAGTGCCAGTATGAGGGGCTGTCTTATATCGGCATAATGGCATTAATATTCCTTATTCCTGCTGTGGCGTATATCGTCAGGAATTTCCGCTTGCTTTGGGGATTGCATAGGAATTTTATTATTTCGATATTTTTTACGTCTGTTATTCTATGGATAGTGGCGCTTTCGCCCAAGGTAACATTCGGCTTTCATGTGCTTTATGAGATACCGCTTCCTGATTTCATATTTGACACATGGAGCATGTTTAGGGCATCGGGAAGGTTTCTCTGGCCTGTGATGTATGCCGTCATCCTGCTTGCCATATATTGTGCTGGCAAGGAAATAAAAGGGTACTTCGTTCATGTTCTTGTGCTGGGCTGTCTCCTGCAGATATTCGAGTTCAGCGAGAAGGTGGCGCTTATCGAGGATCAGTATGCTGTTAGGAGCGAGGCGCATTTTGCAGCGGACAGTCTTGACCTTAATGACTGGCAGGGAATAAAACACCTTCAGTTCATGCACGATTATTATTTCGGGGAGTTTTACGGAGATGAGATAAGGGATCAGATGATAGGCTATACCGAGTTCGCAATAAGGCATGGAATGACAGTCAGCAATTTTCATTTCTCAAGGGACGATATGGATAAGGTGAGGAGCAGGATATCGGAATGTGAAAATCTCCTGGAATACGGCACCCCCGAACCCGATACCATGTACATATTCCGAAAACAGGACATAAACATAGAGGAAATACAGGAAAGATTCAGTAATGTAAGCTATATATTTACAGACGACGAGATAATATTAGTCAGCAACAGACATTAAGGAACTGTGTAAAATTGATGCACGGATTTTAGTATTAATCAGCTGGATTGTATCATTCTTGCATTGATTTATTTCACGATGTAATATTTTTAGTATACTATTTTAAGATGCTGTTTTAATTTGTGGATAGGCAATGATATGTTGAGCATTTATTTTGGCGAAAAGGATAATGTGATGAACGGTCCGGCTTGGTTCAGATTTAACTATGAGGCGAAATGGCTTTCGGAAGGGCTTGTTAGCAGGATGATTCGTGATATAGATAAATCTGAATATCAGGGCGGGGAGCTTATTATGAGTGATGTGTTAGGCCCTATACCGCCAGAGAGATTGTCAGGAGGGCTGCAGACTCTTATATGTATATATAATAAGCCGGAATTGATGTTCAATGCCACAAGCTGTGGAGAGAACTGCGCAAAATGGCTTTTGGAGATGGGGAAGGATAAGGATATAAGCATTAATCTAAGATATTTTATGCCGTTTGAAAATCTGGAGCCGTTTGAGATAAGGATACTCAATGAAGATAAAATTGTAATGAACATGGACGAGTATACTCGGACGGCAATAAAATATGTATAGTTTATAGGGGATGGGATGAAGGGCAGTCACCATATAGCAATAGAGTCGTCAAGGCTTAAATATGAGTTTGATATTAAAAGGAATATAACGATTATCCAAGGGGACAGCGCAACGGGAAAGACCACGCTGATCGATTTACTTAATACTTATGGCAGATATGGGGTTGAAAGTGGGATAATGCTTAATTCCGATGTCCCCTGTATTGTCTTTTCAGCTAATCCTATAACATGGCAGGATACATTAAAGACTTACAATGACAGCATCATTTTTTTTGACGAGGACTATTCGTTTATTTTTTCAAAAGATTTTGCGGAAACGATTCGGGATAGCAGTAATTATTATGTGCTTATCACAAGACAGCCCTTATATAATTTGCCATACAGCATAAAAGAGATATATGGAATAAGAACGACAGGGAAATATCATTTTCCGGAGAAGATATATCATGAGTTTTATCCGATTTATACTGATGTCGGGATTTATGAAATAAAAGATGCGGTAGTGCTTGTAGAGGACACCGGATCGGGCTTTCAATTCTATCAAAAAATATGCGGAGCTGATAAGTGCCAAAGTGCAGGCGGAAATTCAAAGATTGTAGGCAAGCTTGAGAATATGCCGCATGATAAACACGTTACAGTTATAGCGGATGGCGCAGCTTTCGGGGCATATGTTGCCTCGGTTCTTGCTATTTCAAAAAGGATGAGCGATGTTCAACTGTATTTTCCGGAATCTTTTGAGTGGATTATATTAAAATCTGGCATAATAAAGGTGGATAATATAGACAATATACTTGAGAGACCGGAGGATTTCATAGAAAGCAGAGCTTTTTTCAGTTGGGAAAGGTTCTTTGAGGACATTCTTGTTAAGGCAACGATAGACGATCCTATCAGACGGTATAGCAAATCTAAACTGTCATCATTTTATTACGAAGGTAAAAATAAAGACAGCATTTTAAGTATCATGCCGAAGGGAGTTTTTGACAAAATAATATGATAAGGGTCAGTGATATCAGGGTTCCTGCGGGGGCGGGGGAAGAGCATGTTAAGAATAAGGTTTCGCATCTTTTAAGGCTTGAGGCTTCGGATATGCGGGAGTTTCGGGTGCTTAAGAAGGCTGTGGATGCGAGGAAGAAGGATATATTGGATGTTTATACCGTAGCCGTAAGCGCGGAAGGTGAAGAGGGGATTATAAAGAAATGCAGTAGGAGTAATGTCTCTATAATGAAGGAGGTTAGGTACCGCTGTCCTATACATGGGACAGCAAGAAGCTCTTGCAGGCCTGTCGTCATAGGCTTCGGACCGGCGGGGATTTTTGCCTCGCTTATTCTCGCTAAAGAGGGGTACAGGCCTATAGTTTACGAGAGAGGGAGATGTATCGAGGAAAGAGCAGAGGATGTGCAGCATTTCTTCGACACCGGCAAGCTTAATCCTGATTCTAACGTGCAGTTCGGTGAGGGCGGAGCGGGGACTTTTTCGGATGGGAAATTAAGCACTGGCATAAAGGACAAGGAAGGACGGAAGGAGTTTATCTTAGATACGCTTATCCGACATGGAGCGGATGAGAGCATAAGGACGGATTCACATCCGCATATAGGCACGGACAGGCTTGGAGCGATAATACCATCTATCAGGCGGGAGATAGAGGAGCTTGGAGGCGAGATTCACTTCGGATGTGCGCTGGATGATATCATAGTGTCAGGCGGCAGAGTAGACGGAGTCGTCGTCAGCGGGAAGCAGGGCGGTATTATTTCCTGTGATAATGTATTCCTATGCCTTGGTCATTCGGCAAGGGATACTTTTAAGATGCTGTATGATGCGGGCTTTGATATGGAAGCAAAGCCCTTTGCGGTGGGAGTAAGGGCGGAGCATAAACGCTATCTTATAGATGGGGCGCTTCATCAGGAGAATGCAAGCTATAAGCTTACCTATCATGCATCAGACGGCAGGGGAGTTTATTCGTTCTGTATGTGTCCGGGCGGATATGTCGTTAATGCGTCGTCGGAAAAAGGGCGGCTTACCGTTAACGGCATGAGCTATTCAGCAAGGGATGGCGAAAATTCAAATGCTGCGATCGTCTGCACGGTATCGTCTGGAGATTATATGGAATACGGAGACGACGCTCTTGCGGGAGTCAGGCTTCAGAGGGATATAGAAAAGAAGGCTTTTGATGAATGCGGCGGAGCTATACCTTATCAGAGATACGGAGATTTCAAGAAAAACATGGCAACGGAGACTTTGGGTGATTTGAAGCCTTGCTGTAAGGGAAGCTATGGCTTGGGGAATATAAGGAATATTTTGCCCGACTTTGTATGTGATGATATAATCGAAGCCATGCCGTCATTCGGGAGGAAGATATCGGGCTTTGACGGAGATGATACGCTCTTTGCGGGAGTTGAGGCAAGGACTTCATCGCCTGTGAGGATAATAAGAAATGACGACATGCAGGCGGTAAATATAAGCGGCGCATACCCCGTCGGAGAAGGAGCCGGCTATGCCGGAGGCATTATGTCGGCTGCGATAGATGGAATGAGGGCGGCTGAAAAATACATTTGTAAATATGCAACAATGTAGCATGTGAAGTGTAATATGTTTTTTCAGGCACATTTAGAGGCATGCCGGGTGCATGAAAAAATATATTGCATTTCACATGCGGATGGGAGTTACTATTTATATGAGAGATTTCAGTGATAAGAAAAGAATAGTCGTGAAGATCGGGTCGTCTTCTATTACGCATAAGGAGACGGGCGGGGCAGATCTTGTGAGGCTTGAGAAGCTGGTGCGGGAGCTTACGGACCTTCATAACGGAGGGCGGGATGTGGTGCTGGTGTCTTCAGGCGCCATATCCGTGGGGCTTAAGGCTGCGAATATAAGAGGCATCTATTACAGCGGTAATGACAAGCAAGATGGTCCGGACGAGAAGCTTAAATTAAAGCAGGCCGCCGCCGCGATAGGTCAGGCGAGGCTTATGATGATGTATCAGAAATTATTCTCCGAATACAATCAGATGACGGCGCAGGTGCTTATGACCAAGCACACGATAGTCGATAACGTGAACCGCTTCAATGCGAGGAATACCTTTGAGGAATTACTGACACTCGGCGTAGTGCCGGTCGTGAATGAGAATGACACTATAGCGACTTATGAAATAGAGTTTGGTGATAACGATACTTTGTCCGCCATAGTTGCGGCTTTGATTGAGGCTGATCTTCTGATACTGCTGTCTGATATAGACGGCTTGTATACAGACGATCCGCATCAAAGCGATAAGGCGGAGTTTATCCCGGAGATAGCAAGGCTTGACGATACGGTTGAGAGATTCGCAAAGGACAGCACCGGAAGCCTTATGGGAACAGGAGGCATGGCTACCAAGATCTCGGCCGCCCGCATTGCTTCCGCTTCTGGCTGCGACATGGTCATTGCCAATGCTGACGATCTGGGGAATATACACAGGATAGTGTCGGGAGCGGATGTCGGCACTTATATACATGCAGACAAGCGGTCTGATTTCTTTATTGAGGATTTCGTGAATGACTGATCCATAGCTTAGATTTGTGAAAACCGGCAGTATTGTTAGTTTGCCTGTATGTCAGGATAGTATGATGCTGGGGTCAAAAGCCCCTTTGCGTTGTTTATGATGCTTACGCATGGCTACGCAGCAAGCTGCTCTCGCCATGCTCCGTCCATTCGGAATCCGCTAATTTGCTACGCAAATTGCTACTTCCTCATGTTCGGGCGGG
>JAFTAP010000053.1 GCA_017455525.1 Lachnospiraceae bacterium | reverse complement strand
TTCGGCTGTTAACCGAAGGGTTGCTGGTTCGAGCCCAGCTCGGGGAGTAAATTGGGAGCTTTAGCTCAGTTGGTTAGAGCAACCGGCTCATAACCGGTCGGTCCTGGGTTCGAGTCCCCGAAGCTCCATTCCCCCGCACATATTTGCGGGGGTTATTTTTATTATGGACAGACAGGATATAGACAAGATCGTCAGAGCACAGTTCCGGACTGATACAAACTGTACTTTGGCAGATGAAAAAAAAAGAATAATAAATATTAATGAAGCGGTCAAAAAAAATGGCTCAAGATATTTTGATGATATTGACCCTTTTTTTAGAGCTGTCATATATCATGGTGAGATGTATATGTCTGCAGATAAGAAAATCCTTGAATGGTGCAGGGAAAAGTATTCGTTGTACAAACCGGAATGGTTCTGCAAATATAAAAATCTGCGGGAACTTGATACAAAGCTTCATGAGCACGGATACCAGATAAAGGATACACATGTATACTGCCTCCCGGATACGGATTTTGAAGGATATGATTTTGATATGCCGTATAAGATCAAATGGTACGACGAGGAGGAAATATTAAAGTTTAAGGACAAAAATCCTTTTAAGAACGCTCTGGCGTATATAAAGGACTGTCCCGATGTGATAGGAGTAGCGGCATTTGATGAAAATGATACCCCGATAGCTATGGCGGGAGCTTCCTGCGATAGCGATACTATGTGGCAGATCGGAATAGATGTCATACCTGAATATGAGCGTAAAGGACTTGCAGTTTACCTTGTTACAACGCTTAAAGAGAGAATATTGGAAATGGGGATCGTGCCATTCTACGGTACATCGGAAAGCCATTCTAATTCTCTTAATGTTGCAATAAGATCAGGCTTCATGCCTGCGTTTACTGAAGTCTTCTGTAGTAAGTGCAATACTTGACAATGTTGCAGTTCTTGGGTAATATACGTGAATGGGTTTTGGCACATGCTTTTTGTGTTAAAAATAATCGGCAAAAATGGTTGTGAAACGTGTTAAGGAAACACGTTTCACAATCCTACGGACAGGCTTCAAAGAAGCCTGCCAAATACGAAAAATAAATTTCTGATGAAATTTATTTTTCTGCGCAAGTAGCTCAGCTGGATAGAGCGTCTGGCTACGGACCAGAAGGTCGCGAGTTCGAATCTTGTCTTGCGCATCATGCAAGAGCTTGTGGGATGTCACAGGCTCTTTTTTTGCACCATGTTTGACGATATCCGGAATATGTTTTATTGTAAATGCTATGGTTAAACTATTCTTATGTGAAGACGAGATCGTCATGCGCGACGGAATAAAAAAGCATATAGACTGGGAAAAAGAAGGTATTGAGTTCGCAGGAGAGGCGTCGGACGGAGAGTTGGCGTACCCTATGATAATCGAAGCAAAGCCGGACATTTTGCTTACGGATATTAAGATGCCCTTTATGGACGGGCTTGAGCTGTCGGAACTTGTAAAGAAGGAGCTTCCTGACATAAAGATAATCATACTGTCAGGCTATGACGAGTTTGCTTATGCACAGAAGGCGGTATCACTCGGGGTCACGGAATATCTGCTTAAACCCATATCTCCCGCAAAGCTAAAAGAATCCATAAGATCCGTTGCGGAAAAGATTGAAGAAGAAAGAGCCCTTGGAGCATCCGAGGCGGAATGGGCGAAGGAGGAGCAGGCGGAGAGGCTTGCCATAGAGCGCAACAGGCTTTTTGACGCCTTAGTCATGAATGAGATGTCTACCTCAGAGACACTTGATAAAGCAAAGGAGCTGGGAATAACTCTTACTGCCAGGACATATCAGATGGTACTTATAAGCCTGACGCTTAACGGCGCCAGCGCTGATTCCTTCTCAGAAAGCCGTAACCGTTTGAAGGCAGAGATGGGAACGTTATATGAAGACAGGAATGACTGCGTTTTCTTCGACAGGGGAATAAGCGGATTTACGATGCTTGTACTGGGAGATGGCGGGGAAAATAATATAACCGTCGCGGTTGATGAGCTTCAGGAGATCTTAAATAAATATGAGGATATAGATTACTTTATCGGCGTAGGAGGCATGGTCAACCGGCTCTCGGAAATCAGGGATACATATTACGAAGCATCTAAGGCCCTTGCAAACAGGTTTCTTGTGGACCCGGATAAGGAGAAGGTGGTTTACACCATTAGGGAAGATACCGCGCCTTCCGGGGAAGAAGCAGAGGATAATGGCGATAATACGGAGCATTCAAGGTTTAACATAGAGCCTGTGCTTGATTCGGAAAGTCCGCATAAGGCAATGGAGAGCTTCCTTAGGACAGGAACCATAGTCGAGGCGGAGCCGCTGCTTGATTCCATATTCTCCTGCCTTGGCGAGCAGAATATAAACAGCCTGATATTCCTTAATTATCTGACGATGGATATTTACCTTGCAATGGCGAGGTTCATAAAGGAGATAGGAGGCGACGCTTCAGAAATAGATAAGGAGTGCGGAGACATCAACGATCTTATTTCAAAAGCCGGCGGCGCTTCGGAGGTTAAGGCGTACCTTAAGAAATATCTGAAAAAAGTTCTGGAGCTTCGGGATTCAACATCTGCAAAAAAATATTCGAGACTAATGCAGTCTGCTGTCAGCTATATAGATGAGAATTTCTCTAACGAGGATATTTCTCTGAATAAGGTCGCATCGAATGTTAATATTTCTCCGAATCATTTTTCCACGGTCTTCAGTCAGGAGATGGGCAAGACCTTTATCGAGTACCTGATAGGGAAGCGTATGGAAAAGGCGAAGGAGCTTCTTATGACGACGGATATGCGAAGCAACGAGATAGCTTACGCCGTAGGATACAAGGATCCGCATTATTTCAGCTATACCTTCAAGAAGACGCAGGGCATGACGACGAGGGAATTCAGATCCCGCGGCAAGGGAGAGACTTGATGCGAACAGGGATCTTAGGAATTAAGGCGGCAGGTGCATGAACAGCTTTCAGCGTATAAATCTGAAACGCAGGCTGGTAGTGATGTATGCCGTCATTATTCTTCCTCTTATGATCATATCGCTCTACCTTATGTATGAGCTTAATGTCTTCTGCCGGTCATACGATGCGATAGTCCATAATGTGACACATGCGAATGAATACAATCTTGAATTCAAGAATGAGTTTGATTCCGTTATGTATCAGATGGTCGCCCGCTCACTTACGAAGAACGAGGTAGAGGCATCTGTCGGCATGAAGGATCCCGACACGCTTATATCAGACGCCGAGAAGGCTTTTGAGAGCTTGAGCTCTACGACAAGCTCAGGTCAGGCAAGAGATAAGATCGCATCTATAAAGAAGCTTCTGGGGACGCTTCGCAAGAGAATGGAGGACATCAATGATTCCATTGATTCCGAGGGCTCTTATGATGAGAATATGGAAAGACTTGATACCGACATAAGGATCCTCACGCAGCTGATACAGGAGAGGATATCGGAATACATTTATTTCGAGTCGGAGAGCATGGAGCAGATAAGACGGCAGATGGACGAGCAGCGTTTAAGAGTCATGAATGTTACGATAGTGGCTATAATAATTGCTCTCATAGCATCGGTCTTATTCTATATGCTGATATCGAGATCCATCACAGAGCCTGTAGCCAATCTGGAATTAAAGCTCTTGCAGGCACAGATAAATCCACATTTCCTGTACAATACCCTGGACAATATAATCTGGCTTGCGGAGGATGGACGTAAGGAGGAGGTCGAGGACATTACTTCGTCACTCTCAACCTTTTTCCGCACGACCTTGTCAGGTGGAAGGGATTTTATCAGGATAAGCGAGGAGCTAAGCCATATAGAGGCGTATCTTCATATACAAAGGCAGCGCTACAGGGATATTCTTTCATATAGAATAGATGTGCCTGATGAGCTGAGAGACTATCTTATTATCAAGATGACGCTGCAGCCTGTCGTCGAGAACGCCCTGTATCACGGCATAAAGAATAAGAGAGGCGGCGGCATGATCACGATATCCGGCAGAGAAGAGGGGAATTACGTGTATCTTACCGTAATGGACGAGGGTATGGGCATGGACGAGGAGAGGCTTTCTTATCTGAAAGGAGTAATAGCCGGTGAGATAAAACCGTCTGCCGATAATGCGGGCTTCGGCATGTCAAACGTGGCAGAGAGAATGAGGCTTAACTACGGAAACCGCTGCGGCATAAATGTGAGATCAGAGCATGGCGCAGGCACGGAAGTAGAGATTTTTATTCCTAAAAGCAAGGATAAAATAAATAAAGCGGATAAAAATGAACAAAAACTGTAAAAATCTCAATTTTTGTTCATATTTTATTCATAAATCGTAAAAAACACCCCCTGTTTTGTGAAAAATGTGCATGGATTAAATGTCACCTTGCGAATAAAATAGCTTTTGTAAACAAAAAAAGGGCAGTTTTCATTTCTGCCCGGACTTATTTATTTAAGGAGGAAAAAATGAAGAAAAAGTTACTTGGCACTCTTCTTAGTGCAGCAATGGTAATGTCACTTCTCGCAGGCTGTGGCGGAGCAGCTGCTGATACGGCAGCAGACACAGCGACGGCAGCAGTAGAGGAAGCAACCGATACGGCGGCGGACGCAGCAGAGGATGCGGCAGCAGAGGTAGTCGAGGATACTGAGGCAGCAGCAGACGCAGTAGAGGAAGCTGCAGCAGATGCAGGCTCATCAGACGGCGGTCTTATCTCCATCGGTTTCGCACAGGTTGGTCATGAGTCAGACTGGCGTACAGCTTCAACAAAGTCTTGCCAGGATGTATTCTCAGAGGCAAATGGTTACGATCTTAGCTTCGTTGACTGCGACAATGACGAGGCAGCTCAGAAGGAAGCAGTTCGCTCATTCATCGAGCAGGGCGTTGATTATATCATAATCGACCCTATCATCGCTACAGGTTGGGATACAGTCCTTACAGAGTGTGAGGATGCAGGAATCCCTGTAATCGTTATCGACAGGACTATCGATGATTCAGATAAGTATGTTTCATGGGTAGGCTCGAACTTCCTTACAGAAGGTAAGGCAGCAGGCGAGTGGCTTAAGGCTTATGCTGAGAAGCAGGGCATCAGCGAGATCAATGCTCTTGTTATCTCCGGGTCAACAGGCGCATCAGCTCAGATCGGTCGTTCAGACGGATTCAAGGAGATCGCTGACAGAGAAGGCTGGACGATCCTTGACGAGCAGACCGGTGATTTCACCGAGGCTGGCGGACAGGAAGTCATGGAGTCATACTGCAAGTCTTATGAGGGTAAGTTCAACGTAGTAGTCTGCCAGAATGATAACGAGGCATTCGGCGCTATGACAGCTATGGACAACGCAGGTGTTGCTTATGGTCCCGGCAACGATGTAATCCTTATCTCGTTCGATGCCTGCACAGCAGGTCTTGAGGATGTAAAGGCTGGCAAGATTTCTGCAGACTTCGAGTGCAACCCTCTTGCAGCTCCTTTCGTTGAGCAGGTTATACAGCAGCTTCAGGCCGGCACGACTCCTGATAAGGAAGTCTACATGGAGGAGCACTGGTATGCGCTTCCTGATCAGATCGTTGACTTCTCTATCGACGGAGCTGCTCAGACTATGACAGAGGTAACAGACGACGTTATAGCTGCTCAGTATTAAATAAAAATATTCTCCGTGATTGACAGGCTTACTGCTTGCAGTAAAGCCTGCCATATCACGAGAGAATTTGACCGCAATGAGCAAGTAGGGGTGCTAAACAGTCAGTGGCTGTTTGTTTAGCACCGACCGGAGCGGAGCGTAGACAAGCCCGGATTGCGAATGGCGGGAAAACGGACGCGGGAGTGCGTAAGATGCGCAGCATCTTGCGTACGGAGCGGCCGTTTTTATGTTATAATCGAAAGTAGATTATAGAGAAAGGAGAAGGTACATGGAAGAAAATGTAGTGCTGACCGCACGGGGCATCACGATGACATTCCCCGGGGTCAAGGCTCTGGACAATGTGGATCTTACATTGCGTAAGGGCGAGATCCATGCGCTGATGGGGGAGAACGGAGCCGGAAAATCTACTCTTATCAAGTGCCTCACGGGTATCAATGATTTCGAGGCGGGCGAGATCCATATCGACGGCATCGAAGGTTCCGTGAAGAATCATTCGACAAGAGACGCTCAGAATGTAGGGATTTCCACGGTGTATCAGGAGGTAAACCTCTGTCCTAATCTCTCAGTCGCTGAGAATCTTTTTATTGGACGCGAGCCTCTGACAAAGCTTCACACTATTGACAGGAAATCCTATAATACTCGTTCGCAGAAGATAATGGACGAGCTTGGGATATCGGTCGATGTAACTCAGAATCTGGAAAATTATTCCCTTGCCATACAGCAGATGGTCGCTATAGCAAGGGCTGTAGATATGGATTGCAAGGTGCTGATCCTTGACGAGCCTACATCATCTCTCGATGACGAAGAGGTGGAGAAACTCTTCACTCTCATGCGAGGGCTTAGGGAGAAAGGCGTCAGCATACTTTTCGTTACCCATTTCTTAGAGCAGGTCTATGCGGTATGCGACAGGATCACGGTCTTAAGGAATGGTACTTTCGTAGGAGAGTATCCTATAGCGGAGCTTCCGAGGGTTAAGCTTGTCGCAGCCATGATGGGTAAGGATCTTGATGATCTCGCCGAGATCAAAAAGGAGCAGAAGGACTTCTCTAAGGAGCCTATGGAGATATCGGCAAAAGGACTTTCCCATGCAGGAACCGTGAAGCCTTTTGATCTTGATATCCATAAGGGAGAGGTCGTAGGCATAGGCGGGCTCTTAGGCTCAGGCAGGTCAGAGCTTGCGCGCTGCATCTATGGCGCAGACAAGGCACAGACCGGAAGCCTTGAGGTTAACGGCGAGCAGGTTAAGATAAATCAGCCGATAGATGCTATGAATAAAGGCATGGGCATGCTTCCCGACGACCGTAAGGCGGAAGGCATCATAGCGGATCTTTCCGTGAGGGAGAATATAATCCTTGCGCTTCAGGCAAAGAGGGGAATGTTCAGGCAGTTATCAAGAGCGCAGCAGGAAGAGATTGCAGACAGGTATATCGACCTCGTGCAGATAAAGACTGCAAGCAAGGAGACGCTTATAAAGCAGCTCTCCGGCGGCAATCAGCAGAAGGTCATACTTGCGCGCTGGCTTGCGACAGATCCTGATTTCCTTATCCTTGACGAGCCGACGAGAGGTATTGATATAGGTACGAAGTCCGAGATACAGAAGCTCATAGTGAAGCTTGCGGGCGAGGGAAAGAGCGTGCTTTTTATATCATCAGAGATAGAGGAGATGCTCCGTACCTGCAACCGCATGGTCATCATGCGCGATGGTCAGAAAGTCGGCGAGCTTGACCACGAGCTTTCACAGGAGGGAGTTATGAAAGCTATAGCGGGAGGTGAGTCAAAATGAAAACATGGAATAAAATAAAATCATGGCCGCTTTTTCTGCCGGTGCTGGCGCTTCTTATAGTTATGGCGATAAATATAATACACGATGCTGCTACCGGCGCTAACCCGCTTTCGTTTTTCATGATATCATTAAGAAATACGACTACCAGCGGCACGATCCTTTATGGACGAATCATTGATATCATAAACAGAGGTTCTGAGGTCGCCATACTTGCGATAGGAATGACGCTGGTCGTTTCGGCCTCGGCAGGAACCGATATATCGGTTGGTTCTGTCATGAGCCTTTGCGCAAGCTTCATGTGCATGATGCTTGCAGGCTATGGAGTATCATCTACGACAACTCTTGCGGTTCCGCTTATAGTAGGTTTGCTCTGCGCTATAGTCATGGGCCTTGTATGCGGTGCCTTTAATGGTACGCTGGTTGCGCACCTTTCCATACAGCCGATGGTCGCGACATTGATCCTTTATTCGGCGGCGAGGGCTATAGGGCTTCTGCTCTGCAATGACCTTATCGTATATGTAAGAAATCCATCCTTCGCGTTTATCGGTGCTTTTTTGGGACCGATACCTACGCCTATAATAATAACGGCGATATGTATCATAGTAGTCTCGCTAATGCTTAAGAAGACGGCGCTCGGTATGTATATCCAGTCCGTCGGTATCAATGCGAAGGCAAGCCGTATAGCGGGACTTAATTCAAAGCTTCTTATATTCCTTGCATACATGCTCTGCGGACTTTTCGCAGCGATAGCTGGAATAGTTGCTTCGTCAAGGATTACATCCGCTGACTCGAATAATATCGGGCTTTACCTTGAAATGGATGCGATCCTTTCCGTTGCACTCGGCGGCAACAGCCTTGGCGGCGGTAAGTTCAATCTTGCAGGATCTATAATAGGCGCATACACGATACAGGCTATCACGACTACGCTATACGCATTGGGAGTGTCCTCGATACAGGCGCCTGTTTATAAGGCTATTATAGTCGTGATCATAGTCGTCATAGAGGCGCCGCCGTTTAAGGCGTTCATGAACAGATGGAGTGCGTCTCGTGCTGCAGCAAAGGGGGTGAGGGCATGAAAGAGAATGTAAAAGCAAAGAAGAGCTTTAACAGCAACACCCTGCTTCTGCTCATAACGATAGCACTTTTCATCGTGCTCTATGCGGGTGGATGCATAGCCTACGGGTCGAAGGGCTTCACGCACTTCCAGACCTTCCTTAATATACTGATAACCAATGCGGGACTTATCTGCGTAGCCTGCGGCATGACCTGCGTGATGCTTACGGGTGGCATAGATATCTCGGTCGGTGCTCTTATCGCTATGGACTGCATGATGCTTGCGGTCGGCATGAGTAACGGTATCGGTGCGGTTCCTATGGCCCTGCTGGTGCTCATAGTAGGTATAGTCTTCGGTATAGTGCAGGGCTTCCTTGTGGGATATCTCGAGATACAGCCTTTCATAGTTTCGATGGCGGGAATGTTCTTCTGCAGAGGCATGACAGCCGTGATCTGTACGGATCAGGTTTCGATCACTCAGGAAATAAGCCCAACCTTCTATGCATGGGCTAATGCAAAGATAATAGTGCCTTTCGGCGGATATACGAATAATAAGGGTAAATACATGGCCCCTTACGTAAGACCCGGCGTAATAGTGGCGCTGCTTGTGCTGATAATCATCTTCATAGTGCTGCGCTATACGAAGTTCGGACGCTCGCTCTATGCAGTCGGCGGAAGCGAGACTTCAGCGGCTATGATGGGGCTTAATGTGAAGGCGATCAAGATGAAGGCTTATATGCTGTCTTCATTCCTCTGCTCGATAGGCGGCATCTGCTATTGTCTTAATACGATGGCTGGCTCGGTGTCACAGGCTACGGGCTTGGAGATGGACGCTATCTCATCTGCTGTCATCGGAGGCACGCTGCTGACGGGAGGTGTCGGAAATGTCATCGGCTCTTTCTTTGGAGTGCTGATAAACGGTACGATATCGTCCATAGTCAAGACAAACGGAAAGCTTGCGTCATCATGGCCGAATATCCTTACGGCTGCCCTGCTCTTCGTATTCATAGTAATACAGAGCCTCTTTGCGGCATTGAGAGCTAGACGCAGCAAATAAGGGGAATTAATTTGAAGCATATAAATGATGTCATTGCATCAGCGAGACATATCTTTGGGGACGTTAACGGAGGACGTCCCCAAAACCATATTCGCAGGGCGGATCCATACGGAGCCGGACAGATACTTATTTCAACCTTGCGATTGAGTTTTATACCCTGCGTTTTTTGTATTTTTTTCTGTTTTCTTTTGTCAGGCTGCGGCAAGGTGGGAGTACTTCCGGCTGACAACGATGGGGGAGTGTCTGGTCAGGAAGACAGGGGCAAGATAACCATAGGGCTTTCACAGATCGGCTCTGAGTCCGATTGGCGCATGGCTTCTACCGCATCGGTGACGGCTGCTTTTTCGTCTTCGGCGGGTTATGATCTTATTTTCGATGACGCCCAGCAGAAGCAGGAAAATCAATTAAAGGCTATCCGTGAGTTCATAGACCAAGGCGTTGACTATATAGTGCTTGATCCGGTTGTCGAAAGCGGTTGGGATTCCGTGCTTTCAGAGGCTAAGGAAGCCGGTATACCCGTAGTCGTATATGACAGGCGGATAGAAGTAGAGGACGATTCGCTTTACGCCTGCTGGATAGGCTCTGATTTCAAGCTTGAGGGAGAGAGGGCCTGTGTATGGCTGTCCGAGTACCTTGAAAGCAAAGGCGTAAGCAGGAATATAAACATAGCAGATATCCAGGGAACTATAGGAGCGTCCGCGCAGATAGGGCGTACAGCGGCTCTTGAGGAAGCCGTGATGTTAAATAAAAATTGGCGCATCATAGCACAGGATTCGGGTGACTTCACTACGGCTAAGGGCAAGGAGGTCATGACCGCAATGCTTGAAAAGTACGGCAGTGACATAAACGTTGTCTATGCTGAGAATGACAACATGGCATACGGAGCAATAGAAGCACTTGAAGCAAGAGGTTACAAGGCAGGCGTGGATATCGATAACGGCGAGTTCCTTGTCGTATCCTTCGATGCGACTCACACCGGTTTACAGATGACGCTTGACGGCAAGATCGCCGTGAATACAGAATGTAATCCTCTCTATGGTCCCCGACTTACGGAAATAATAGAAACTCTTGAGGCAGGCGGTGATGTCGAGAAAGAGACATACATAGAAGAGGAGCAGTTCTCCGGCATATCCTACATAGGCACGATCCAGGTTCGCAACCGCCCTTACACCGTAACTCCCTTGACGGAAGATTTATTATCTAATCGGAAATATTAATAAAGATATTCATTTATCTGCTTATCCATGATAGCGATCATGTCTCTTTCAGCAAAATAAGCCTTTGTCCATTCTATGATTTTATCCATTGCGATATCGATATTCCAACGGGGACTCCACTCAAAGGTGTTCTTTATGAGTGAGCAGTCAAGCTTCAGGTAGTTCGCTTCGTGTGGTCCTTTATCTTCTTCATGATTCCATAGGATCTTATTATCGGAAGCCACAGTTTTATTCCATTTTTCACAGAAAAGCTGAACAAGGTCCCCTGTAGACCGGCAATCGGCATCCTCAGGACCTATGTTATAAGCTCCTGCGAGCTGTGGATTCTCATATTGCCTGGCCGCTATCATCAGATATGCGAATACCGGTTCCAACACATGCTGATAAGGACGGACTGAGGAAGGATTACGCACCGATATGTCCTGCCCGTTTTGTATGGCTCTTACGCAGTCGGGAATGATCCTGTCGCTTGCGAAATCTCCCCCGCCTATTACATTGCCGGCTCTGCACGTAGTTATCGCAACCTTGCTGTCATCAAAGAAGGACTTTTTATAAGAACTTGTGACAAGCTCGGAACAGGATTTGGAATTGGAATAAGGATCGTATCCGTTAAGCTCTTCGTTCTCTCTGTAACCCCAATGCCATTCCTTATTTAAATATACCTTGTCGGTAGTGACATTTACTAAGGATCTTACAGACGGAGCCAGCCTTGCGCACTCCAGTACGTTTACAGTCCCCATTACATTCGTTTCATAAGTGTATACAGGATCTGCGTAGGATGCCCTGACTATTGGCTGAGCGGCCATATGTATGACAATTTCGGGGTTTACCTCCTTAAAAACCTTTTTCAGATGCTCCAGATCCCGTATATCGCCTGTCTCATGTCGTATATTGCTTCTGATGTCCGCTATGTCGAAAAGAGCAGGATCGGTTGGAGCTTCAAGGGCATATCCGGTAATATCGGCTCCGGCATTTAACAGAGCCCTACACATCCATGAACCCTTGAACCCTGTGTGCCCGGTAATCAGCACGTTTTTATTTTTGTAAAAATTATAATAAAAATCTCCAAACATAAGATTCTCCTTCTTCTCTACAGCTGCGTTTTAGTATACTATATTTTCTTGTATATTGGTAATGGATTGAAGCTGATTTTGTGTTATACTATTGATTAACGTTCGGCCTGTACGCCGAAGACATTTCATAAAATCAAATTTAAGGAGGGGTAACAAATGGCAAATCGTTTTATGCTCAACGAGACATCGTATCACGGAAAGGGCGCTATAGACGCTATACCTGAGGAGATCAAGGCAAGGGGATTTAAGAAGGTATTCCTTGCATCCGATCCCGATCTCGTGAAATTCAATGTGACTAAGAAGGTGACAGACAAGCTCGACGGCGCAGGCATACCTTATGAGCTTTATTCAAACATCCAGCCCAATCCTACGATAGAGAATGTCCAGACGGGCGTCAAGGCTTTCAAGGATTGCGGGGCTGACTGCATCGTAGCTGTAGGCGGCGGTTCTTCTATGGATACATCAAAGGCTATCGGCATAATAATAGCTAATCCCGAGTTTGAGGACGTGAGAAGCCTTGAGGGAGTAGCTCCCACGAAGAAGCCCTGCGTGCCTATCATAGCTGTTCCTACGACGGCAGGCACTGCTGCAGAGGTTACGATAAACTACGTTATAACCGATCCTGAGAATAAGAGAAAGTTCGTCTGCGTAGACCCTCACGATATACCGGTCGTGGCAGTCGTCGATCCCGATATGATGTCATCAATGCCTGCAAGCCTTAAGGCTTCTACGGGTATGGACGCTCTTACTCACGCTATCGAGGGCTACATCACGAAGGGCGCATGGGAGCTTTCCGATATGTTCCATATCAAGGCTATAGAGATCATCGCAAGGAGCTTAAGAGCTTCTGTTAAGGGCGAGGCAGATGGAGAAGAGGGCATGGCTCTCGGACAGTATATCGCTGGCATGGGCTTCTCGAATGTAGGCCTTGGCATCGATCATGCAATGGCTCACACGCTTTCCGCATATTACAACATGCCTCACGGAAAGGCTTGCGCTACGCTTCTTCCTACCGTCATGGAGTATAACGCTGACGCTACAGGCGAGAAGTATCGCGAGATAGCCCGCGTCATGGGAGTCAAGGGCGTTGACGATATGTCGCAGGATGAGTACAGGAAGGCTGCAGTTGACGCCGTGAAGCAGCTTGCAAGTGACGTCGGTATCGAGTGCACGCTTAAGGGCATAGTTCCCGAGGAGGATCTTGATTCTCTTACGAAGGACGCTCTTAAGGACGCATGCGCTCCCGGCAATCCGAAGGACGCTACGTTCGACGATGTTAAGAATATGTTCCTTTCACTTATGAAATAAGGTCATATGAAGAAAAACGTCAAGATGATCTTATTGCTTATCGGTATTATAGCTGTGGTGGCTTTTGATCTTTGGCTATGGCTATATGTCGCGGCGTCGTAATTATTTGATGTCAAAGAGGACGGCTTTGGGGATATGATCCGGGCCGTCCTTTTTAGTAGGAGGCTTTTGTGCTAAAATAATTGCCATGAGCAATAAGAAGCTATACCTGGCAATTTCAGTAATAGTATTATTCATAGCCTGTCTGCCGCTGTTTACCGTAAACTGCGTAGGCGGGCATGACATAGCCTATCATCTGCTAAGAATTGAGGCCCTAAAGACAGGGATATTATCAGGCAGGCCATTCCTTAGGATAAATATGCTTTTCTTCGGGGGTATGGGGTATGCTTCGTCCTTGTTTTATCCGGATTTTCTACTGTACTTTCCGGCAATACTCAGAGCTCTGGGCGTAGGAATAAACCTGTCCTATCATTTGTTTATAGCATTGTGCATCTTACTTGGCTTTGCATCCAGCTTTTACTGTGCGAAGCATGTATCTAAAAGCGATCTTGCCGCAGTCATTACGGCGGTCATATTCACGCTTTATCAGTACCATATTTACGATATATATACGAGGAGCGCAGTCGGTGAGTTCACGGCAGTCATCTTCGTGCCGTTCGTCATAGCGGGGATTTATGATTTCATGTATGAAGAATATAAGCATCCGTGGTTCCTCGCTATAGGCATGGCGGGAGTGCTCCTGTGCCATACCATAACGACGGTGATATGCCTGTTGCTATGCGTGCTGTCAGTCATAGCGGATATAATGAATATAAAAAAGGAACCGGGGAAACTCTTTAGACTTTTGGTTACGGCAGTACTCGTGCTTGGAGCAACGGCGTTTTACTGGATGCCGGTGGCAGAGATGATGTCTACGGGGTCTTTCAGCAATGATTATTACTTCGATACATCATATGAGGCTGCGAAGCTGTGGGAGGTTTTATTTAATGAATATAACCGTATGGGTGTGGCAATCTTCATTCTGCTGCTTGCGGGACTTCTGATGAAGAACAGGAAACGGTTTGCGGATCTTTGCACTATAGCAGGGATTTTCATAGCGGTATGCGCTACGGGTATATTCCCGTGGGAAAGGCTTGATGGACTGCTTGGCTTCATACAGTTCCCGTGGCGGCTTTTCGTGATGACGGGACCGTTGCTCGCCTTTGCGGAAGGAATATATCTGTCACAGCTTGCAGATGAGATAGGCAGCGGAGAACAGAAAAACAGCGAAACGCAGGGTAGTGGCGAAAGGCAGGACGGAAGCAAGGAGCAGATTGACAGCGAATATAAATCCCGGATAATACTGATTGCTGTCACAGCTATAATGGTCGTATCGGCAGTCGCAAATTTCGAGAACAATACAGAGAAGTATTATTCATATTCCGGTGATTACTTTGATTATGCTCCTTTTACGGCTGAGGTCATAGGCGGAGAGTGGTTGCCTACGGAGGCATCAGACAGAGAGGCGCTTATAGCACAGGCTGAAACGGCTCTTACGGATGCAGGCGACGAAATAGCCGTGCGGAGATATATGAACGAGCTTTTCGTCGATGTCATACCGGATGACGCGGAGTACGTTGATGTGCCGTTTATTTATTACAAAGGCTATGTGGCGAAGGATGCAGAAACGCAGGAAAGCCTTGTCACCACAGGGGAAGGAAGAAATGGCTGCGTAAGAGTCTATACTAATGGAGCAAAGACGGTACGTGTGTATTATAAGGGAACTGTCGTACAGCATATAAGTGATGCAGTGTCGATAGGATTTATTATAGGGATGATTGTTTATTTCCTCGTGCCCATTATTAAGAAGAAACGTGAAGCACAAGGCAAATGACACATGATCGGGAGATGACGGAGGCAGTAAATGAGAGACAAGCTTGCGATTTTTGATATGGACGGAACATTGATAGACACCTGCAGAGTGAACTTCAGATCCTATCAGGCGGCACTTGCCGAGGAAAATATAGAGCTTACCTACGAATACTTTGAGCGAGAATGCTTCGGCAAAGGCTACAAAGACTATCTCCCACCCTTGATCGGTGATGATAAGGAAATGCTAGAAAGAGTTCATAAAAGGAAGATAGTTCTTTACAAGGATTACATCGATGAGGCAAAGATAAACTTCGCACTGCTTGATTTCATAAAGAGCATGAAAGCATCATATTATATGGCATTAGTCACTACAGCATCGAAAGAAAACGTGTATAATATGATAGAACACTTTGAATTGGCCGATGACTTCGACCTGGTGCTAACGGCGCAGGACATACCAAGGCATAAGCCCGACCCGCAAGGCTTTTTAATGGCGATGGAGCAATTAAATATCCCGCCAGAGAGAACAGTAATATTTGAGGATTCGGAAGTAGGAATAGAAGCTGCTCAAAAAAGCGGCGCAGCAATATTAAAGGTAATCCACGGACCATTTATATATTAATAAAGGGGGAAACAACATAATGAAGGTACTAGACATGACATTCGTACAAGGCTTCATCCGTATGGCAGACGACGGCTTTCGCCTGGGCTGGCATGAAAGAAACGGCGGCAATCTCTCATACCGCATCAAACCCGAAGAAGTCCGGATCATCGAACCAAGACTAAGACAGGACGGCGAATGGATCCCGATAGGAGCCAAAGTCCCTGACCTCGCAGGCGAGCATTTCCTCGTCACGGGCAGCGGCAAATTCTTCCGCGACATAAAGGACGATCCCGAAGCGACACTTGCGATCATAGGACTCGACGAAAAAGGCGAGAACTATAAACTCAAGTGGGGACTCGTAGAAGGAGGAAAGCCCACCAGCGAGCTGCCGTCCCACCTCATGAACCACGCAGTAAAGAAACGCACTACAAACGGCAGGTACCGCGTGATATATCATGCGCATCCGGCGAACATAATCGCCCTTACCTTCGTACTGCCATTGGATGATGAAGTCTTCACGAGGGAGCTCTGGGAGATGGCTACGGAGTGCCCGGTAGTATTCCCTGACGGCGTGGGCGTAGTAGGCTGGATGGTGCCCGGCGGCGAGGAGATAGCGATAGCCACGAGCAAACTCATGGAAAAATACGACGCAGCGATCTGGGCGCATCATGGTATCTTCTGTGCAGGCGAGGGAGCGCATACGACCTTCGGACTTATGCATACGATAGAGAAGTCTGCAGAGATACTCGTCAAGGTTCTCTCCATGTCTAACGGCAAGAGGCAGACCATAGAGCCGGATAATTTCAGGGAGCTTGCGAAGGCTTTCAAAGTGGAGCTTCCGGAGAGGTTCCTATATGAGAAGGAATCGCATGCGATAACCGAGACGGAAGAATAAAAATACAGGCTTTTAAAAGAATTTACTCTTACGACGAAGACAGTAGTTTTCTATAATAGAATGATGCTAGGGTCAAAAGGTACAAATCCGATTGTGCTTGCACAAATAGGATTTGGAACTTGTGACCCGCCCGAACATGAGGAAGTAGCAATTTGCGTAGCAAATTAGCGGATTCCGAATGGACGGAGCATGGCGAGAGC
>JAFTAP010000052.1 GCA_017455525.1 Lachnospiraceae bacterium | reverse complement strand
GAAAGGAGGGGCTTATGTATAAGTGTAAAAGCTGCGGCGGAGATCTTGTGCTTAATATCGCAAGGCAGGAGCTGAAATGTCCTTATTGCGACAGCGTATTTCCTGTAAGCGATTATGAAGACGCACAGGAGATAAAGGGGCAGGACACCTATGAAACGACTATCTATACCTGCAGCCAGTGCGGAGCGGAGATAGCGACTACAGACAGTACGGCTGTGACCTTCTGCAGCTACTGCGGCACGGAGGCGAATCTTCAGGGAAGGCTTGCCCGTGAGAAAAGACCGAAGTATATCATTCCATTTAAGCAGACAAAAGAACAATGCAAGGTGATATACAGTGAGAATGTGAAGAAGCAGCCTTATGCTCCGAAGGAATTTACATCTCCGGAGTATCTTGAAAATTTCAGAGGCATATATATCCCATATTGGGAGATCAACGTAGGCTTTGACAAGAATCCGGAGCTTAAGGTGACAGAGAAGTATACCAGTGGGGAATATGATTATACTGATGAATATACCGCGAATCCTAAGATAGCGGGTACGAAGATACCGATCCCGCAGGACGCTTCGGCAAGCTTTGACGACGAGATAGCGGCACAGATAGCTCCCTTTAATAAAGAAGATATGAAGGATTTCAATCCAGCGTACCTTGCCGGCTTCTTTGCGGATACCGCTGATGTCGATGCGGATGTGTACTCCGAGAAGGCAATGGTCATGGCAGAGGATCATGTGATAAAGAATGTGGAATTGGCGTTCAGAGCCGGAGCAAAGGTTGATCTGTCAAAGGATCAGAAGGTGAGGACGGATACCTTCGGCAGCAGGATTGAGGAAAGCCATCTGAATCTATTTCCTGTGTGGTTCCTTACATGGCGGAAAGGCGACAGACTGGCTTACGGCGTGATAAACGGCGAAACGGGCAAGATATCCGCCGATATACCGATTGACACAGGCAGTTTCTTAAGGACTTCCGCAATCATAGCATTGGTGCTTTTTATAATATCCTGTGTTGCAAGTGTTTTGGTGCTCCCTGCGACGGTTCTCATGATATCTTCTATTGCGGCATTGCTTGTGCATTATCTGTACAGGCAGGAGATCATATCACTTGCGGAGAGGGAAAGCCATGCGAATGACCTTGGAGCACTGAGTGGCGAGGCGTTAGAGGAAGCAAAGCAGAGTATAGGGAAGCGTAAAGCAACGAAGAGTGGCACGATAGGAATAATGGTTAAGTTCTTTGTTGTTGCTCTCATATCAATGACGATAGTATCGGGAACATCCGGGAACGGGCGTTCCGTAATCGTGTGCCTGGCTGTGTGTATAATCGGCATCGTGCTTCAGCTGAAAGCAGGTAAGTATCTGTCAAAGCTTCAGGAGAAGAGCATGAAAACGATTTTTCTTCTTCCTTTTATGGCTGAAATCATAGCGCTTATCATAGCATTCATAGGTACGGTGCATGACTGGGACTGGATATATTACACCGGAAGCATCATAGCGTTTGCGGTAACGGCTATCGTATCAATTAACATGATAAAGCAATATAATCTCCTGACGACCAGACCGATCCCGGAGTTCCACAACAGGGAAGGAGGCAACAAAGATGTCGGAGCATAAATTAATGAAAAAACTTTTGACGATACCTGCTTTTGCGATTCTGTCAGCCCTGTTGCTATGCAAGCCGGCTTTTGCGTATGATGCGCAGTATGTCAACCCTGAAACGGGGTATGCGGCGTATATCATTGATGATGAAGACCTGCTGACCGCAGAGCAGGAGGAAGAGCTGCTTAACGATCATATGAAAGGCATCACGGTGTATGGCGGGGTATCCTTTGTCACAACCTCATCGAGTGATGCCGAAAGGACTACGGCGGATTACTGCTATGAGCTTTTTAATAATGACAGCGGCACTACTCTTGCGATAGACATGGGAGACAGACGGATCGCCATCATGAGCAGCGGCGCTATTTATAAAACAATAAATAAGAATTACGGCAATATCATTACCGACAATATCTATACTTACGCTACGAAGGGCGACTATCTCGGATGCGCCGCAGAGGGATTTGATGAGATGTTTACAAAGCTTGAGGGCGGAAGGATAGCGGAGCCTATGAGGTATATCTCTAATTTCCTTATGGCTATAGTATTTGCGTTGGTCTTTAACTTTATCTATGTGTGGGTTAAAAAGGGCAAGGTCGCAGTTGACAGCGAGGCACTCATAGCAGCCGCGGCGGGCGCGGCTATCGGTACCGCAGTAGGAAAGAACCTTGTGAACAGTCGTAAGGTCCGTCACACGTCTAGCTCCGGCGGAGGCGGTTCATCAGGCGGTGGTGGCGGAGGCTTCTCAGGCGGAGGCGGAAGCCACGGCTTTTGATTTAATAAGGTGATCAGATATGAAATAAAACGGCGATGGTTAAGTGACATCATCGCCGTTTTGATCGCTTTAAGTAAAGGCTATTTTTGTTGGCGGTATAGCGGACAGTATGGTAGAATATTAAATTATATACGTTATAGCGATCAGGAGGACATATCTAATGAAAGCATTTATCAAAGAATTCAAGGAGTTTATTTCTCAGGGAAATGTAATGAGCATGGCGATAGGCATTATAATCGGCGGCGCATTCACTGCCATAGTGACTTCGGTTGTGGATGATATCATAGGACCTGTCATCGGACTTATCTGCGGAGGACTGGATTTCTCAAAGCTGTCTTTTGGTATCGGGGATGCACAGATCATGTTTGGTAATTTCATACAGGCGGTCATAAATTTCCTCATTACGGCGATAGTGCTTTTCCTTATCATCAAGTCATTTAATAAGATGAAGGAAAAGGCGGATGCTCTTAAGAAGAAGAAGAATGAAGAGGAAGCCGCTGCGGAAGATCCTGCGGAGGAGATACTGCTTCTAAGGGAAATAAGGGACTCGCTTAAGAAATGAAGATAGATAGAGCCACGAAGAAGGACCAGCCGGATATAGAGAGGCTTTTGGAGCAGGTCTGCAAGGTGCATGCGGACATAAGGCCGGATTTATTCATAGCGGGCAACCGTAAGTATACCGAGGAGGAGCTTGCTGAGATCATAGCGGATGACAGCAGACCTATCTTTGCGGCGCATGATGAGGACGGTGTGCTCATGGGGTATTGCTTCACTGTAGTAGAGGAGCACAAGGGCTTCAATGAGCCGCCGCATAAGACGCTATATATCGACGATCTTTGCGTTGATGAGAATATAAGAGGGAAGCATGTCGGGAAGGCGCTCTATGATTTCGTGAAGGTGTGGGCTAAGGAGAACGGTTTTTACAATATCACTCTTCATGTCTGGGAGCATAACGAGAAGGCGAAAAGCTTTTATGATGCTATGGGTATGAAGATACAGCTTTACGGGATGGAGGAAGTGCTGTAGAATCATAAAAGTTTTTTCTATTTGTATACAAAATAGTATATAATAGAAATATATTTTTTAAGAGGTTGGATATCGTGCCTCTGTTTTATATTTTTACGGTATCAATAAGTTTTACAGGGGGTATTTGAATGAAGCAGACTGAAATGCTTGCCATGATCCTGGCAGGCGGAAGGGGAAGCAGGCTAAAGGCTCTGACGAGTAAGATTGCGAAGCCTGCGGTATCTTTTGGGGGAAGATACAGGATCATTGATTTCCCACTCTCGAACTGTGCGAACTCAGGACTCGACGTGGTCGGAGTGCTTACGCAGTACGAGCCGGTTCTACTAAGCTCTTATGTTTCCCAAGGCAGGTACTGGGGGCTTGATTCGAGGGATTCCGGCGTGTATGCGATAGCTCCCAGAGAGAAGGCGGATGCGGAACTTGACGTCTACAAGGGTACGGCGGACGCTATCACGCAGAATATCGACTTTATCGATACATATAATCCGGAATATCTGCTTGTCCTTTCCGGAGATCACATCTACAAGATGAACTATGCGAAGATGCTCGACTATCATAAGGAGCGTAAGTCTGATGCGACTATAGCGGTCATCGGGGTTCCTATGAAGGAAGCGAGCCGTTTCGGTATAATGAATGCGGATGAGAACGACAAGATTTACGAGTTTCAGGAAAAGCCGAAGCAGCCTAAGAGCAACCTTGCATCTATGGGTATCTATATCTTCAATTGGAAGACTCTTCGCAAGACCTTAATTGCTGATGAGAAGAATGAGAAATCAAGTCACGATTTCGGTAAGGATATAATCCCTGCCCTGATGGACGCAGGAAGGAATGTATACGCATACAGATTCAAGGGCTATTGGAAGGATGTCGGAACCATCGATTCCTTATGGGAAGCGAATATGGATCTTCTCGACCATGCAAATGAGCTTAATCTCTCGGATTACACATGGCGTATTTATTCAGAAGATCCAACAGATCTGCCACAGTACATAGGTCCTGATGCGGAGATAGACGCAGCGTATATCACGCAGGGCTGTGTCGTGGACGGCAAGGTAGTCAATTCGGTGCTCTTTACGAATGCGCATGTGGCGCCGGGAGCGGTAGTTAAGGATACGGTGCTTATGCCAGGAGTCGAGGTAGCGGAGGGAGCCAAGGTAACGAGGGCTCTGGTCGCGGACGGCGTGAAGATAGGCAAGGGCGCAAAGGTGGGATCGGCGAGCAGCGCAGAGATCCTGCTTGTAGATCAGGACGTAAAGGGGGTGGAGTAAATGCCGAGAGCTTTAGGAATAATCACTCCGTCAGCGAATAATATGAAGGTGCATGGAATGGATCGCTTCCGTCCGATATCGGCGTTTTCATTCCTTGGCAGATACAGGATAGTGGACTTTCCTGTGTCGAATATGTCAAACAGCGACATAGAGCATATACAGGTGTATGTGAGTCAGAATCCGAGATCACTTGCGGAGCATCTGGGAACGGGGCGTACTTACAATATCAATTCCAAGAGGGGTAAGCTGCAGCTGCTCTTTAATCAGGACTCTAAGTCTAATGAGATCTATAATACGGATATCCGTGCATATGCGGACAATATGGATCAGATAGAGCTCGCACATGAGCAGTACGTCATCATCACTCCGGGCTATATGATCTTCAAGGAGGATTATAATCAGTTATTGAAGGACCATATAGCATCAGGAGCGGATGTCACGATACTGTACCATAAGGTGGACAATGCGGATAAGTCCTTCAGGAATTGCCGGACGGTATTGCTGAACAGGCAAAAAGGTCTGAAGACTCTGGGTTGGAACGACGGCTCTAATCCTGAGACGAATATATTCATGGATACCTATGTAATGGAGAGAGAGCTTTTCATAAAGCTTATCCGCAAGGCGCAGAAGATATCGTCAGTATTCAGGCTCGTCGATATCATAAACGAGGAGAATGACGACCTTGATATCAGGGGAATAGCGCATAAGGGATACTTTAATGCGGTGACCGATTTCAAGAGCTATTTCGATGCTAACCTTGAGCTTTTGGATTTCAACAAGGCACAGGATCTCTTTACGAATGACTGGCCGATATATACGGTGACGACAGACTCCTGCCCCGTGAGATACGTGAAGGGCTCGAAGGTGAAGAATTCCGTGGTCGCAAATGGCTGTATCATAGAGGGCTCGATAGAGAACAGTATCATAGGACGCGGAGTGGAAATAAGAAAGGGAGCGTCTGTGAAGAACTGCGTGATACTCGGACACGCTACTATAGGTGAGGGTGTTAAGCTTGAAGGTCAGGTAGTCGATAAGTGGGCGAAGATACTGAATGTAAAGAAGATCATAGCTCCGCTCGACAATCCGGGATATGTGACAAGAGGGGATACGCTGTAATATATCTGATGGCGTAACGGACGATAATAACCTTGCGGGTCTTGCTGCTCGCAAGGTTATTTTTTAGTTGCTGTACCATTTTCATTAGCTTTGGTACAATATTCACTATCAGTTTTCAATAGAGGGGCTTTAGGTGAAGGCTGTTTATGACATACAATGAAAAAGGTAGGGGAATTTATTTATGAAGTATAAGAATATAATCTTTGATGTTGGCGGGGTATTGCTTTCATACAGGTGGCTTGGCATAGTCATGGAATCAGAGCCTGACAGGGAGAAGGCAAAGGCTTTTGCAAGGAGGCTTTTTGATGATCCGCTTTGGCTTGAGTTTGATATAGAGTTGAGACCATTTGATGATGTACTCGAAGATTATGTAAGGAAATATCCGAAAGATGAGAAGCATATAAGATACGCCCTGGGGCATCTTGAGCGCATGCCTATCCCCAGACCTAAGGTGTGGGAGAAGGTTCATGCGCTGAAACAGGCGGGATATAAACTGTACCTTCTTTCTAATTATTCAAGCCGTATGTTTCATGCGCATACGGACGGTCTGCCCTTCTTGGACGATATGGACGGGCATATTATTTCTTATGAGGTTCATCAGCTGAAGCCGTATAAGGAAATCTACGAGGCTTTATTTGAGAGATATTCGCTTGATCCTGCGGAATGCTTCTTCTTCGACGATAGACAGGAGAATGTGGACGGCGGAAGAAAATGCGGTATGGAGGGCAGGACTATTTATTCGGAGGATGTGCTTTTAGGATATCTTGACCGCCTGCTTGCCGCAGGTGATGAGACATTTTCTTTAGGCATATCAAATAAATTCCATGATGCTTCGCTGCCCCGTAAGGAGCGGATAGACTGGCTTTTATCGCAGATGTCTCTTGAAGAAAAGATAATAATGTATTCGCATCCTGAATGCGGTGTCGGAAGGCTTGGCGTGGAGGGTTTTGTGCTTGGCGGTGAAGCGGCGCACGGGATTGAAGCAAGGAATGATCAGAATGGAATAAAGGGCAGCGATATCACGACTTCTTTTCCTAACCCGATAGGAATGAGCTCATCATGGGACAAGGAGCTGATCAAGGAAGCGGGAAGGATTACGGGCACGGAAGCGAGGGCTTGCTTTAAGCGACACAGGAAGACCGGACTATCAAGATGGGCGCCTACCATAGATATGGAGCGAGATCCCCGCTGGGGAAGGAATGAAGAAGGCTACGGAGAAGACCCTTATCTTACAGGGGCAAATGCTTCGGCATATATTCAGGGCATGCAGGGTGATAATCCTGATTACATCAGATGCGGGGCAACCTTAAAGCATTACTATGCAAATAATTTGGAAAAGGACAGATTCTTTACTAATTCCTCCGTGGGCTTGCGTGATAAATACGATTATTATCTGCCGGCTTTCAGAAAGGCAATAAAGGATGCGAAGGCTTTGGGCGTTATGACTGCATATAATAAAATAAACGGCGTGCCGGGCATGATGGATTCCGAGGTTCAGACCTTGCTTAAGGATAAATACGGTCTTACTCACGCTGTAAGCGATGGCTTCGCAATGGTAAGGCTTAAGGATTTTCATCATGAATACGGAACGCTTGCGGAGTGTATCGCTGCTTCTGTCAAAGCGGGAGTTGACAGTATGTCTGATAAACCGGAAGATGTGGAGAAAGCCCTGCGGGACGCATTGGAGCTGTCTTTATTATCCGAGGAAGAACTTGATGACGCATTGCGAAATATCCTTATGGTTGGAATGAAGCTTGGCATATATGATCCGGACGGGATGTGTCCGTATGATGCAATATCAGCAGACGATGCGGATACAGAGGAGGCAAGGAATATATGCCGGAGACTTTCAGAGGAGTCGCTTGTCCTGCTTGAGAATAAGGACGGCGTACTGCCCCTGGATAAAGATGATGGCGACAAGATAGCTGTAGTCGGACCGCTTGCGGATGAATGGTATAAGGATTGGTATGCGGGAGTTCCGCCTTTTAAGCGTACGGTCCGTGAGGGAATGTCTTCGCTTTTAGGCAGGAAAGTCTGTGCTCATAAGGGGCTTGATAAATTTAAGATATACGCAGGCGATAAGGCATGGCATATAGATGACGATGGTTTTGTGGTCTTATCGGACAGTGAAGAAGCGGATTTATTTTATATCGAGGATTGGGGAGAGGGCTATCATACGATAAGGAGCGTCTCTGGCGGGAAATATGTGCAGAGCTTTTTCTATGAGGCGAAGGAAGATAGCGACAAAGGACTGCTTAAGGCGGATAAGGATGATGTGTTTGACTGGTTCGTGACATGCAGGTTT
>JAFTAP010000051.1 GCA_017455525.1 Lachnospiraceae bacterium | reverse complement strand
GCCCGAACATGAGGAAGTAGCAATTTGCGTAGCAAATTAGCGGATTCCGAATGGACGGAGCATGGCGAGAGCAGCTTGCTGCGTAGCCATGCGTAAGCATCATAAACAACGCAAAGGGGCTTTTGACCCCAGCATCATAAATATAAATACCTTAGAAAAGAGGAAACGACATGAAGGACACTTATACTGATTTCAAGGCGGAGATCATGAAGATGACGAAGATCGATCTCAACTCCTATAAGGAGGCGCAGATGAAGCGCAGGATCGACTCTCTGATTCAGAAGAGGGGGATAAAGGGCTATCCGAATTATATCAATGCCCTTAAGACCGACACGGAGGTATTCGATGAGTTTATCAACTACATCACGATAAATGTTTCCGAGTTCTACAGGAATACCGACCAGTGGGAGCTTATGGATAAGCAGTTCATCCCTGATCTTATCCAGAGGTTTGGAAAGCGTCTTAAGATATGGAGCGCAGCCTGCTCTACCGGAGATGAGCCTTATTCATTAGTCATGGCTCTTTCACGTCATATACCCATGAATCAGATCAAGATTTATGCGACAGACCTTGATAAGACCGTCATGGGCAAGGCAAAGGTAGGTCTTTATAACGCTAAGAGCATAGCCGGTGTTCCTGCGGACTTCAAGAAGAAGTATTTCACGCAGGTCGGTCCTTCTTATCAGATTTCTGATGAGATAAAGAGCCATGTCGAGTTCCATGAGCATAATCTTCTTAAGGATCCTTATCAGAAGAACTATGACTTCATAATCTGCCGTAACGTGCTTATCTATTTCACAGAGGAAGCAAAGAACGAGGTTTTCGCAAAGTTCTCTGACAGCTTAAAGCCCGGCGGACTTTTATTCATAGGCTCCACGGAGCAGATAATGAATTACAAGGACATAGGACTTAAGAGAGAGAATTCTTTCTATTACAGGAAGGAAGGTTGATTAAGGATGATTTCTTCCTAAAGCTCCTGAAGTATCATGTGCATGAGATGACCCGCGTAGCGTCTGAAGATCTCCGGGTCATTTTTGATCTTATCCGTCAGCTCGAAATACATCGTGTGGTCATTGTAGGCGTATTTGAATATAGGCGTCACGATCTTATCCCACTGGGGCAGGAACTGTGATCTTACTCTTACATAGCAGTTTTCGGGACGCGCCTGCTCCCTGTGGTCCCGGTCAACATATTGTGATGTGGATTTGTGCATGGCACGATCCTCTATCGGAAGATAATAATAATCCTTGTGGTCAGGATAGAAGTACCTTAGTATGCCTGTGAAAACAGCTACCCTTATCTTGCCCTTAGTCCCGCCCAGCATCAGATAGCAGTCGGAGAAGCCGCAGGATACGGGTGCGGGCACAGGGGTGTCATAGGTGAATTCTATTATCAGCTCCGTGCGGAGCTTTCCCTGATAATCCCTGTAGTTATTCTTCACAGCGCGCTCTGATCTTATAGTGCCGTTTAAGACATCAGGATAGGAGAGCAGAGGCAGAAGCTCCGCAAGTCCTCTCACGTCGTCGTGGTTATGCTGTAACAGGAGATCGAGGCAGACCGGATTCTTATCCGCTATATAGTTGCCATAGAGAGCTATGAGCTCCTTTCCGCTTTTCTTGTCCATGCGCCTTATCCCAAGAAATTTTTCAAGCGTCTTCTGCTTCATGTCAGGGAGCGACAGCAGCTTCTTATAAGGCTGTATCCGCTTATATAGGTCTATGCCTGTCTTTTCCGAAAAAGCAAGGTCTATGCCGTAGACGAAGGAACGTTTTTCAAGAAAAGGGATATCGAATTTATTTCCGTTGAAGGTAATTATCGTGTCGAAATTACTTAAATATTCGGCGAATGTCTCCAAAAGTCTTTTTTCCTCCGAGGTGTCGTCTGCGAAGAACTGCCTTATATAGAGCTTTCCATTCTTAAAGGTCGCCGTGCCTATAAGGTACGCTTCGGCATTCGCAGGAGAGAGCCCGGTAGTCTCTATGTCAAGGAAGATCAGAGAGCCCGGCTCGCCAAGGTTCTCGACGGGATATTTTATATTAAGGTTTTTTTCTATATACTCAAATGTCTGCATCTTTTTGACCGTTTTACCCTAATGTATTATTATATATTAGATATAAATAAAAGCAAAACGGTTTTTTTGAGGACATATTATGTCGATGTTTGATGATGATTCATATAAAGAGGGCGTGAACGTAGGTAAAAGGATAGCCATAGGCTCTATCGTGGCTTCTCTTGCCGTGCTTGCGATACTTGCGGGGACGGTTGCTATGAATAATAAGAAACGTCCGAATAATAATAATCAAAATAATCCATATATAAAGGCGACTGAGGAAACTACGGAAGAAGAGCCTGCTAGTAATAACAGGCGGACATCTGATGAGCTTTCCTTCTGGGATATGTATGATGATAAGGATGAGGAAGAAGAGAATATAGTCGTATCCGAGAATAAAGCTAAGGATAAGCAGACTGCCAGTAAGAATAAGGTGAATAAGACAAGCACTAGCAGGAACAGCACGAGTAAGAATTCTGCTTCAGCTGACAGGCTTTCTGTTTCCCTGAACGGAGAAAGCGTATCGGGGAATAAGTTCAATATAAGCCCGGAGGGAGCGGAGCCGGAACTCGTGCCCGTTAACGCCCTTATTCCGAAGAATGAGCTCATAGAGGATAATTTCTCTGTCGTAAGCGGCAACAAACTCACATACTCCCAGAGCGGGAGAAACGTGTCGCACTTCGGCATAGACGTGTCAAAATATAATGGCACGGTAAGCTGGAACAGCGTCAAGAAAGCGGGTGTTGAGTATGCTCTGCTAAGAGTCGGCGCAAGAGGGTATTCGAGCGGTAATATAGTGCTTGATGAGAAATTCACTGAGAACCTTAAAGGCTGTCAGGACAACGGTATAGACGTGGGGGTTTACTTCTTCTCACAAGCGATAAATACCAATGAGGCGATAGAGGAAGCGAGCTACTGCGTGGCGTCCTTAAGCGGTAACAGGATAAGGTACCCCATTATCTTTGATTCGGAAGAGGTATTAAATGACAGCTACCGTACAGAGAATCTTTCGAGCACGGAGCTTACTAACATATTCAAGGCTTTTGCCGAGGTCGTGAAGGCTTACGGATATACGCCGATGTTCGCAGGAACTAAGAAGCAGCTTGCAAGGCGCGTGGATTTACAAAATATGAACGGATACGACATATGGCTGCTCGATACAGGAGAGAAGACTGAGTATCCCTACAGGTACAGTATAAGACAGTATTCTGATAAGGGTAAGGTGGACGGAATAACTGGTGAAGTGAACCTTGATATCTGCCTGATCTCTTATGCGGAGAAGTAGCGGGAATTTATGATTCGGTCTTTGAAGACTTCCTGCCGTAGTCTGCAAGGTACTCCACGTATTTCTTCGGAAGCTCTATTGAGGAGTATATCTTCGCATATAGCGAGTGCGAAAGCCCATCGGGGATGTCTATGACCTCGGTACGTGATTTGAGTCCGTATTTCTTTGCTTCGTCGAGCGCCTTATTATAGGCTATTATAGCCATCTCGTGAGTCGGATAGGAGCCTATGCTCCAGTCGCCGTTTATATGTATCTTGACATTGTAGACCTCGTCCCTGCCTTCCTTTCTCTTGCGGATATTCTTCACAGGGTTTATCACGTCTATATTCGCATATCTTAGATCTGTCGTATCGCCGTTTACGAAGCGGTAATCCTTGCCCAGCACTGCGAAGCCGGGTATGTCATATCTGGCGAGGATGCGCTCCTGTAAGCCAAAGTCTGCGACAAAGAGATGGTTGCCCCGACGCTGTATCGTATGCGAAGAATAATAAAATAAATCCTCAAGGTCGAACTTCAACTCAGTATCCATATCAAGGTGATAAGAGAAATAAGTGCGGTGAAGATATATCGGGGTCTTTATGTATATATTGTTATCCCTGAAATTAGCAAGGCAGACAAACTTATGGAAGGAGAGGGGCAGGTATTCATCTGAATATTTGTCGGGGGTAAGCTCCGGATTTTTAATCACAAGATGAGCATGCTCGTAGAGCTTTGATGCAGTCTCTTCACTGTCAGAGCTTCCTAACGAGATGTGCTTGCCCTTATAGGTGACGGATGCCCGGTAGTAGGTCGTGCCGTCCCGTTTCTTTGCGATAAATATACCTTTCATAAATCCACATTGATGGTTCTAACACGTTGCCAGCCGAGAAACAATATTTACTGCTCTTGTGATTTAATTTTAACAAAAAAAGATTTTTTTATCTACCCCAAACATCCATTATAAATATTAACATTATGTTAATTTTATTGAAATCGGTATTTCGATTTTGTTTATATCTTCCCTTAATTGCGTCCTCTGAGAAAGGCTCTCCTTCCTCGTCTTCTTTGCCGTCAAGCTCGACATATAGCGAATAGTCCTTTTCGCATATGTCTTCCATTATTGCAAAATCATACATGTATCAAAAGAGGTGCTTGCTAAAGCAGGACTTGTCAGCTGCTTTGACTATTACAATGAGCGGCATGCTTTGAAGTTATGTTGAACCGCCGTATGACGAACGGCACGTACAGTGTGAGAGGGCGGAGAAAATCCGCCCTACTCGATTGCAACTTGTATAGCGAGGTGTCAAAAATCACGGGATTATATAAATCGAAACAGATTTTTTATTGTGCAATTTGTATAAAAGCATGCGAAAAACACTTGATTTTCGCTATCAAAAATGATAGTATATACACATGGAAAACAAGTACACCGTAAAAATCTCAAACAGGACACAGAAAATGATAAAGAAGCTCCCGAAGGATATTCAAGATGTCTTCACTGTTCTTGTCCTTGATATAGAGAAAAACGGTGCGATAAGGTCCAACTGACCAAACTACTCTAAACTTGGAGAAGACGAGTATCATTGTCACTTGAAATATCATTGGGTGGCATGTTGGAGATGGCACAAGGGCTGTTTTGAAGTGGAGGTATACTATGCAGGTAGTCGTGAAAAAGCCCCGTATTGATATTGAAGTTACGGGCATTGGTTTAGAGGCTTTCGCAGAGGCAATAAGAAAGAGCCTGCCCGACGCTACGATAGTGGACGATGATCCTCAGGACATTGAGAAGTGGGACTACTTTCAGGAAATGAAGTCAAGGATTACTCCTGCCAAGATTCTGAAGATACGCAGAGAAAACGCAGAGCTTTCACAGTCGGCTCTGGCAGAGCGGTGTGGCATAGCTGCATCGAACATAGCGCAGATGGAGACGGGCAAGCGTGCAATCGGAGTTAAAAGTGCGCAGAAATTGGCTAGTGCCCTTGATTGCAAAGCGAGTGACTTCGTTATAGATTAAGACACTATAGATAATATGGCATTAAGACAGAGATCGGGAAACCGGTCTCTATTTTTTATAATTTTAAGGATCTTAACATTATGTTAAAATTCTGTTTACAGATTTAAGGCTTTTATTTGTTGCGAAACGGGATGTTTTTCCTGTATAATGCATAGGTATTATGTAAAGCGAGAAGAGGGTACGCTATTTATATTTTGGAAGTAAAGATTGGCATCAGGACTCCGTCTGCTTGCACAGACACCTCATGCCAAAAGATGAAAGGTTTTTATTATGGCAGAGACAGTAAGCGGATTCGACTATTCTGCGGTGACTCCCGATATTAAGGAGCTTGCCGATAAAGCATATCAGTCTACCCTGATTGATTCGGAACTATATAAGAAATGGGACGTTAAGAGGGGACTTCGCGACCTTAAGGGAAAGGGCGTGCTTGCGGGGCTTACCCATATATCCGACGTGCATGCGGTCGATATCATAGACGGCGAGAGCGTGCCCGTGCATGGGACGCTGCGCTACAGGGGCTATGATGTCAAGGATCTCGTCAGGGGAATAAGCGCAAGGAATGACTTCGGCTTCGAGGAAATAACGTACCTGCTCTTATTCGATAAGCTTCCGAACAGGGCGGAGCTTGACGACTTCAGGAGGATACTTGCTAGATACCGTGCGCTTCCTAAGAACTTCGTGAGGGACGTCATAATGAAGGCCCCGAGCTCCAATATGATGAACACGCTCGCAAGGTCGGTGCTCACGCTTTATTCTTATGACAGCGCGGCAGAGGATATATCCATACCGAACGTATTAAGACAGAGCCTTCAGCTTATATCGCTCTTTCCTATGCTTTCCGTGTATTCGTATCAGGCTTATGCGCATTATCAGAAAAATGAGAGCCTTTATATCCATATGCCCGATACTAAGATTTCGCTTGCGGAGAACCTGCTTTATATTCTAAGACCGGACAGCTCTTATTCAGAGCTTGAGGCTAAGGTCTTAGACATTGCTCTCGTGCTTCATGCGGATCACGGCGGAGGAAATAACTCCACTTTCACTACCCATGTCGTGACTTCCACGGGAACTGACACTTATTCTTCCGTTGCGGCTTCACTGGGCTCGCTTAAGGGACCAAGGCATGGCGGTGCTAACGTCAAGGTCGTAGAGATGTTTGAGGATATGAAGGAAAAGATAAAGGACTGGAAGGATGAGGAGGAGGTTGGCAGGTATCTGTCCGATATCCTTGATAAGAAGGCCTTTGATAATAAGGGGCTTATCTATGGTCTGGGGCATGCCGTTTATTCGCTTTCCGATCCCAGAGAGGTGATATTCAAGTCCTTCGTTGAAAGGCTCGCGCATGAGAAGGGGCTTGATGATGAGTTCTTGTTATATGACACGGTCGAGAGACTTGCTCCGGAGGAGATCGCAAAGAGGCGTCCTATCTACAAGGGCGTCTGTGCGAATGTGGACTTTTATTCGGGCTTCGTTTACAGGATGCTCGATCTTCCTACGGAGCTTTTCACTCCTATATTCGCCTGCGCACGCATATCGGGCTGGAGCGCTCACAGGATAGAGGAGCTTTCAAATAACGGCAAGATAATCCGTCCTGCGTTCAAGAGCGCACAGCCGATAAGGGATTATATAAGCATGAGCGAGCGGGAGTGAGATTATCTTAGGTATCTGCTCTGGAAATGCATGATGATAACGCCGTAGGCTACGCATATGAGTAAGGCTATGCCTATGAGTACGTTCGTGCCTGCGCCGTTAAGTCCAAACTTGTCACCAAAGGTAAAGACGGCTCCGGTTGCTATCATTACCAGACCCATCACTATGTTTGCGGGCATCATCACCTTTATGTAGGCTTTTTTATTATCCTCGGGAACGTGCGCCCAGTCTATGTCCCGGCTCATGAAGCTCGAGCCTACCTCTCCCTTTAGCTTCATGATCACCGCGGAGTATAGAAGATAGAATCCGGCGAGCATTATCAAGGTGTTCATTAAGGTGTCCATATTGTCCATTTTGCATTCCCCTGTTTTTTGTTCATTGTTTTTTGCACTAATAAGCGATTGAAAAAATACATCATTTAGTATATGATATATTTCATGAAAGCGAAAGACTTAAAAATTCTTGTATGTGACGATTCGGTTCTTGCGAGGAAGAATCTTGCGACTAACCTTAAGAAGTGCGGGATTGAGAATATATTGCAGGTTGCGGACGGACAGGCTGCGGTGGATACATATAAGGCAGAGCATCCGGATATTATCTTTCTTGATGTCGTCATGCCCGTGAAGGATGGGATAACCGCTCTGAAGGAAGTCATGACGTTTGACTCGGATGCGGTCGCTGTCATGGTTTCGTCGGTAGGTACCCAGATGCATATAAGAGAAGCAGTGAAGACCGGAGCGAGGGACTTCCTTCAGAAGCCTGCCACGTTAGAGCAGATCACTTCTATAGTCGAAAGGGTATTAAGAGAGAAGACTATCGATTAGTTAAGGAATTCTCTTACGGTATCTTTCATTTCACCTATTGATATATGACCGTCATGCCTTATATCGGCGTGGCGGATTTCTTTTATCGCATCCGGCTCAGGCATATCGGTAAGCGCCATAAGCTCGTCTATCATATGAAGTCCGTCCTTGTCCTTATCAGATGAAATATCCTTAATCGCATCGACTATGCTCCTTGCGAATTTATAGGGAGAAGCGGTAGATGCTATCACAAGCGGGGCGTCAGAGAGCCTGCCGGTTTTATTTAATTTATTCGCTACATAAGAAGCGACTGCGGTATGCGTGTCTATGACATAGCCGGTGTCGTCGTAAATACGCTTTATCTCAGATGAGGTCTCGCTCTCGGTGGCGCACCCTGCGATAAAGTCGTCAAGGTTTAACTTCATTTCATCGGTTATAGTGTATTTTCCCTTAGATACAAGCTCCGACATGAAGACTGCCGTCGCCTTATCATCACAGCCTGAGATGAAATAAATAAGCCTCTCAAGATTGCTAGATATAAGTATATCCATAGAGGGACTCATCGTAAGGTGGAAGTCCCTGTTTCTGTCGTAGGTTCCTGTCTTAAAGAAGTCCGTAAGGACGTTGTTCATATTAGAGGCGCAGATCAGCTTGTCGATCGGCGTGCCTATCTTTTTAGCGAGATACGCCGCAAGTATATTGCCAAAGTTACCCGTAGGCACGCATACGTTTATCGGATCGCCGTCATTTATCTTTTCATTCTTTAACAGATTGCAGTAGGCGTAGACATAGTAGACTATCTGGGGTACGAGCCTTCCAATATTTATGGAATTGGCGCTTGAGAACTGATAGCCCTTCTCAGCTATCTCGTCCTTGAAGGAGCTGTCATTAAATATCTGCTTCACGCCTGTCTGACAGTCGTCGAAGTTTCCGTCAACGCTGATCACGGATACATTATCGCCCTTCTGCGTCACCATCTGGAGCCTCTGTACGTCGGATACTCCGCCGTGAGGGAAGAAGACCATTATCTTTGTATGAGGGACGTCGGCAAAGCCTGCCATGGCCGCCTTTCCCGTATCGCCTGAGGTGGCGGTCAGTATCACGATATCCTTCGTCACGCCGTTCTTCCTTGCAGACGTCGTCATCAGATGCGGAAGTATCTGCAAAGCCATGTCCTTGAAGGCTATGGTCGGACCATGATAAAGCTCCAGATAATAGGAGCCATCCGCATAGCTCATGGGAGCCGTCTCAGGATTGTCGAAGTTATCTCCGTAGGCATTATTTATGCAATTTCTTAGCTCATCCTCCGTGAAGTCGTCGAAGAACAGCTTCATTATCTCATAAGCAAGGTCATTGTAGCTTAGTCCTGATAATTCCTGAAGCTTTCTTTCAATATGAGGCATAGTCTCAGGCACGAAAAGTCCTCCGTCGTCCGAAAGTCCCTTAAGGATCGCCTCTGATGCCGAAAGCTTTATGCTCTTATCTCTTGTGCTGACGTATATCATGTCATTCTCTCCTGATATCGCTTGTTTATTATCTGATCATGTCAGTCCTGATGCCGGTCCGTGCCTTGTTCTTCTGTCACATCGGCTCAGGCTATGATTATACAACTTATGAACAAGGCTGTCGATTGCAAGATTTCAAATATTTGACAAATGAGCTTTTATGGCTCTTTTTCTTGACAATTATGTCTTTCTCTGATAAACTCATTATCAGACTTGCGGAGGATTCCGTTTGTTTTTGGTGCATAAATCGAGAAAAGGCAGATACGATATGTGGACATCATCATGTAAAGCAGAAAATATAGAAAGCAGGAGATTGGAACTGCTGGAGAAGGGCTTTGAGGTTTTGTCAAAGAAGAGTATAGAGTCTGTCGCCATGCAGGATGTGGCGGATGCCGTGGGATGCGGTATAGCCAGTCTATACAGATATTTTGACAAGAAACCCGGATTTGTGGTGGCTGTCGCTACATGGAAATGGGAGCAGTTTCAAAAGGAGAACCAGAAGCGCAGGCCGAGCGAAAATTTTGAAGGGATGACTGCGGCGGACATCTTCGAGTTTTATCTGGATTCCTTTCTGGTGCTGTACCGGGATCACAAGGATCTGCTCCGGTTCAACCAGATTTTTAATGTATATGTTCAATCGGAGCATATTGAGACGAGGACTTTGCAGCCTTATCAGGGGATGATACAGAACCTGAAGGAGCGGTTTCACATAATATATGAAAGGGCAAAGCAGGATCACACCATCCGAACGGATGAGGATGAGGAGGAGATGTTCTCAAAGACCCTTCACCTGATGCTGGCGGCGGTGACGAGATATGCTGTCGGACTTGTGTATATTCCGGAGAACGGGTTTGATGCCGAGAAGGAGCTGGAATATCAGAAGAATCTGCTCCTTAAGGATTACAGGGTTGATGAGTGATCTGCGGCTTATCACAGAAGCATTGTAAACAGAAACAGTTTTGATTATCATTGCGTGGATGTTCACGCAGAAAAATGAGGAATTTCACGGAAAGGGGTTGACACGCATGATAGAGAAGTTTACATCGCCTTCTGGAAGGGCAATAAAGCCACCGTGCGTGCCGTCACTACCGACGCTGCTGTGGATGACGGTGCTGACGCGGCAGT
>JAFTAP010000050.1 GCA_017455525.1 Lachnospiraceae bacterium | reverse complement strand
ATACGGTCACAGGTATCGGTTTCACCGGCAATGAGGAGAAATATATCTCTGCTGTCCAGCGATTCTATAAAAATCATGAAAAGAACAGTGCAAAAATTCAGGAGTTCTATGAAGCAAAGGACTATGAAAACTATGCTATAACCGTACATGCCTTAAAGAGCAACGCAAGGATGATAGGAGCGGCCAGTCTCAGTCAGTTATTTGAGGAACTGGAAAAAGCAGCAAAAGAGGGCGATACGGACACGATAGAAAGAAAAACCGCATCCGCTCTGTCGGAATATGCCGGTATTGTCGGGAAGCTTGAGCCTGTAGCGGGGCATACCGAGATACATCCATCGGGCGAGATCTCCGCTGAGGAAGCACGAAGGATTGTGGATGAACTGCTGGCGGCATTGGAGGACTATGATGATGAGCTGTCAAAAGAACTGGCAATAAAGCTCAACTGCTATCCCTTCAGGATCACCCAAAGCAATAAACTGACTGAGGCTTCAGGCTATATAGATGATTTCATGTACGATGAGGCTGCAGAGCTGATCAGGGAGATATATCCGTATATTGAATGAAGATGAGGAAAACAAAAGCGATAATGCATATCTGAAACAAGACCACTTTGCCAGTAAGGGCGGGGGTGCAACGCCCTTTCTTCATGTCTAATTATATCTAAGGATTTTTACAAGATTGCCCCTGTTCAAGATGATTACATCTATGCTGAACCTACATACAGATTCAAGTCTTGATTTTTGACTCGACGCCAGTAACATTAATGCGACTCTTGCCGAAGTCCAGTATCACGCCTCCTGGCCTGTCGTGAATCTGACGCACTGCTTTGCGGAGGGCACTATCCACTGACTTTAATTCCCAATAGTGGTCTTGCCATATATAGTCAGGTCTGCTAACCCCGTATGCTCCATTCGCTTCCTTGATTAATGTTACGTCTCCGCCTAATTCTTTTATTAGCCATTCCGCCATATCAATCTCTTCTTTATGAAAAGAATCGACATAGCCAGACTCCCTTATAAGACTGCCATTTCCCGGATTGGCGTTGCTTTTATATTCATCTGTTACATCAATGCCTATTTTATTCATACTTACCTCGGTTTAATCATAGAAGGCATTATATCACAAGAAGCTTGTTTAACCTTTTTTTGCGCCCAAAAGAGGGATCGGTAGTCGAGGAGGAAAATGATGAATACAGCGACAAGCGCAAGTAATTATGGAAAGTAAAGTCCCAAACCATAGAGAATATCCTTTATGTCCATGCCACGGGCGAATGCCCTTGATCTTCCTCAAATTTTACTGCTGTGATTTATTTATTGCAAAAGGATTTTTGGGGAATTTATAGGCGGGAATTTATAGGAATTTAATATGAATGCAATTCCGATCTTGCATTCAGAAAGTCATCATTTCCTGTCAACGAAAGATACGCAGCGGCATCTTCTGATGCCTGCTGCGTACCTACATGGAATATCAGATCTAGGATTTTGTCGTATTTTACTTCACGGTCACTGTGACCACGTCTTTTCCGCCGTTAGCT
>JAFTAP010000049.1 GCA_017455525.1 Lachnospiraceae bacterium | reverse complement strand
TTTGTATATTATGATGCTGGGGTCAAAAGCCCCTTTGTGTTGTTTATGATGCTTACGCATGGCTACGCAGCAAGCTGCTCTCGCCATGCTCCGTCCATTCGGAATCCGCTAATTTGCTACGCAAATTGCTACTTCCTCATGTTCGGGCGGGTCACAAGCTCCAAATCCTATTTGTGCAAGCACAATCGGATTTGTACCTTTTGACCCTAGCATCATAGTATTATATTGAACTGATCATAGGTGTTTTTAATGCAGAAGAATATAAAAGAAAACATAAGGAAAGAAGTGCTTGCGAGGAGGCGGGGGCTTTCGGAAGTATACAGGAAGCAGGCGTCAGAAGCTATAATGAACCGTTTATGCGAGGAGACCGTATGGCAGAAGGCAGTAACGGTTTTTCTTTATTATGGGTATAAGGATGAAGTGCAGACAGAGAGACTTATTTTACAAGCCTTATCCGAGGGAAAAAAGGTATATCTGCCGAGAGTCATCTCTGATGAGGAGATGGCTTTCTTAAGAATTCAGTCACTTGATGACTTAGAGAGCGGGGCTTTTGGAATAAAAGAACCGCCATACAGAGGTGATGACAGGAAAAACACATCAGAAACGGACAGACCTGATATAATCGTAGTGCCGTGCGTGGCTGTTAGCAGGGACGGAAACAGGATAGGGCATGGGAAGGGATATTATGACAGGTATCTTTCTTTGATTGGAGATGTTCCTTTCCTATGCCTTGCTTTTGACTGTCAGCTAGTAGGAGCCTTTGAAGCTGAAAGTATGGATATAAGAATGGATACCATAATAACGGAGCATGAGACAATAAGGACATGACAGGACTTAATGATGAGAAAGAATCCGCAAGACAGCGGGAATATATTGAAAAATGCAGGGAAATAATTGCTGAAAGGTCGGAGAAGTCGGGCAGACCATTATCTGCTATTGTCTGTACTTTCGGCTGTCAGATGAATGAGCGCGACTCCGAGAAGATAATGGGCTCGCTTATGGAAATGGGATATGAGAGAGCTTTATCGGAGGAGGATGCGGATATTATCATTTACAATACCTGCACCGTGAGGGAGAATGCGGATAAGAGGCTTTACGGCAGGCTCGGAGTATGCAAGGCCTATAAGCAGAAGAATAAGGACATGCTCATAGCCCTTTGCGGCTGCATGATGCAGGAGGAGCATGTCGTGGATAAGATAAGAAAAAGTTATCCATACGTTGACGTATTATTCGGCACGCATAATATATTCAAGTTCCCGGAGCTGCTATATACAAGGCTTACCGGTAATTCACAGATAATCGATATATGGAAGGATACGGATGAGATCGTAGAGGACTTGCCAACACGGAGAAAATATTCCTTCAAGACCGGAATCAATATCATGTACGGCTGTGACAATTTCTGTTCTTATTGCATCGTGCCTTATGTGCGGGGCAGGGAGAGAAGCCGTGATCCGAAGGAGATAATAAGAGAGGCTGAGAAGGCTGCAGCAGACGGCGTCGTAGAGGTGATGCTTCTCGGACAGAATGTGAATTCTTACGGTAAGGGACTTGATACTAAGGTGACCTTTGCGGAATTGCTGTCTGAAATCGCTAAGGTTGACGGCATAGGGCGGGTAAGGTTCATGACTTCGCATCCGAAGGATCTTTCGCCTGAGCTTATACAGGTGATAGCGGAGAATAAAAAAATAGCGAGGCATATCCATCTGCCCCTGCAGTCAGGGTCCGACCGTATATTAAAGGATATGAACAGGCATTATACCAAGGAGCAGTATATAAAGCTTGCTTTGAAAATAAGAGAAGAGATACCCGATGTGTCCATTACATCGGACATCATCGTGGGCTTTCCGGGGGAGACTGCGGCTGATGTGGATGATACGATAGATGTCATAGAGCAGGTGAGGTTTGACGGAGCCTTTACATTTGAGTATTCGCCCCGTACAGGCACGCCTGCGGCTAAGATGAAGCAGCTTGATAAGGCTTTCGTGCAGGAGAATTTTGACAGGGTATTGAGCACGGTGCAGAGAATTTCCAAGGAGCAGGCGGGGAGATTTGAGGGCAGAGTCATGGAAGTTCTTATCGAAGGCGAGGACGAGAAGGATGCTTCAAGGTACACGGGACGCATCTCGCAGAATAATGTCGTGCATTTCCCGAAGATGGGATTTTCATTAGGCGATTTCGTGAATGTGTCACTTGATGAATGTATGGGATTTTACTATAATAGTAAGACAGCCAGTGGCTGTCTTACGGATGCGCTTTGCTAAATATGCCCTTTGGCATATTTAGAATGCCGTTTAGACGCACTATGTGCGTCTGGCATCGGAGCGCTATGCGCATCAGCATTCCGGGGAGGCTTTGGCTTATCTGCCTTGTTTAGGTGGGTGGTAGTTTTATTTTTGTTTTCGGGGGTATTTTTAAAATGGCTAAGAAGAAAAATGTATCGGCGGATGGACAGGAGCAGCAGCTTCACGGTTTCAAATCTTTAGCGACTCTTGTTGTTATGGGTGTCGTAATTGCGATGCTCTGCATAGCGATAGTCGCAGAGATCGTTAATGTCGTGGAGTTCAGGGCTAACTATAAGGACACGGTGAAGAATGACCTGCTGACGATGACTAAGATAGGCGGAGATCTGATGGATGCCAAAGAAGTTCAGATAAATGCTAATCCGTCTATTCTTGAGGGACTGATAGGGGGTATAAAGCTTGAACACTGCAGCACGAGTTATGCCTATGCGGTGAATCATGAAGGAGTAATGCTATATCACCCTACGCCTGAGAAGATAGGTCAGCCCGTGGAGAATGCGGCAGTCAAGAGCCTTTTGGAGCAATTAAAGACAGGAGCCGTGCCTGAGCCGGGAGTTATAGAATATGAATTCAAGGGCGCAATGAAGTATGCGGCATATTATATTCAGCCGATGTCTAAGAACATACTTATCATAACTGTGGACGAGGATGATATATATACTCCTATAAATAACACTACGCTTAAAGCTATTATAATCATAGTCGTCGCTTTTGTGATCCTTGCCGTGATAATGGCATTTGCCGCTAAGACGCTTCTGCGGCCGATTGGTGTTCTGACAGAGATACTTGAGGATTCCGCAAGGCTTGACCTAAGGCACAATGATAAGTCACAGAAGGTCGTATACAGACGGGATGAGATCGGTATCATAGGCAGGGACATAGGCTCTCTTCGTAAGGTTCTTCGTACCGTTGTAGGTGAGATAGGAGGCTCGGAGGAGCATCTGTCTGATATCATAAATCAGCTAAAGGATACTACTGTAAAGCTTAATGATAATTCGGCGGATAACTCCGCTACGTCACAGGAGCTTGCTGCGGGAATGCAGGAGGCTGCGGATTCTACCGATGCTATAAATGCCAATGTCACAACTATGGTTCAGAACGCTAATCAGATCAATGAGCTCTCCGAGCAGGGTGCGCAGCATGCGGTTGAGATCAAGAATAAGGCAGAGGGCATAAGGCGTGACGTACAGTCGTCGATCAGCACGGCGAAGTCTATCTTCGAGGATGTGAAGAGACAGTCTGACGAGGCTATAGAGCAGAGCAAGGCTGTGGATAAGATAAATGAGCTTACGGAGCAAATAAGAAGCATAGCGAGTCAGACGAATCTGCTTGCGCTCAACGCATCCATTGAGGCGGCGCGCGCCGGAGAGGCAGGCAGAGGCTTTGCAGTAGTTGCTGAGGAGATAGGACATCTTGCTACGCAGTCGTCTGATACCGTAAACGGAATTAATGACATAGTTGCAGAGGTTCATACATCTGTTAATAACATGAGCGGCTGCCTGACCAAGACGCTTGACTTCATTGATAACAATGCGATGGCTGATTATGCTAAGTTTGATGAGATGGCAGAGGGTTACGCTTCAGACGCAAGCGATTTCGAGGAGAACATGACTTCCATTCATCAGGCTGTCGCAGACCTTTCAGGTTCGATAGGAGATGTATCGGATTCTATTTCAGGCATCAACTCGACTATTGGCGAGTCTGCTAAGGGAGTTACTGACGTAGCGAATAAGACTACCGACATTGTCTCTCTTACCGCCGATACAGAGCAGATAGTTGACGAGACCGAGAAGTGCTCCGAGAACATGAAGTCCATAGTGAGCCGCTTCCAGCTTGACTAAAGTTAAAACATAAAGGGAGCAGGGCTGAAATGTCCTGCTCCTTAACTTTATTTATTCATTGTTATATTTTCTACGTTCACTCCCAGTGCTGATAATTTTGCGGTTGAAACACTGATTTCATAATCCAATGCAGGATTGTCATGGCCTCCGTTATCTTTTTTTATCCTTTGCAGTCTGGAGTAGTTTTCTATTTCCATATATTCCATTTCCTGTGGTGTCATGGCAAAGCTCCTTTCTGAAATACTTTTCTTATCGTAAACGAAATAAATAATTTCGTTTACGATATCCCCGCTCGCAGAATAATTGCGGCTTTGAGCAAGCTCAATCCGCAATTGCTTTGCTCGCTTACTATAAATTATACCAATAACTGTAAAAAATATCCATAATGTGGTAAACTGTTCGAGTTATGACATATGCTGAGGTTGATAAAAGTAAAGTCAGTCCGATGATGCAGCATTATCTCTCCGTGAAGGAGGAATATCCCGACTGCATCCTTTTTTATCGTCTGGGCGATTTTTACGAGATGTTCTTTGACGATGCCGTGGAGGTGTCGAGAGTATTAGAGATAACGCTAACGGGCAGAGCCTGTGGTCTGGAGGAAAGAGCTCCGATGTGCGGCATACCTTTCCATGCTTATGAGTCATATATGACAAGGCTTGTGGATAAGGGCTATAAGGTCGCTATCTGCGAGCAGCTTGAAGATCCTGACGAGGCGAAGGGCATAGTTAAGAGAGGCGTCATAAGGATAGTCACTCCCGGCACGAATACGAGCATATCCGAGATGGACAGCTCGGCTAATTCATATATCATGAGCATATTTTATTCCTCTTATCCCTTCGGAGCCGCTATTGCGGATGTGACTACGGGTGAATTCGCCGTGACGGAGATAAAGGACGCAAAGAGCCTAAGGGATGAGATAATGCGTTTTGCGCCTAAGGAAATAATATGCAACGAGGCTTTTTTTATGTCGGGAGTCGATGCGGACGAGCTTAGGTCTATGCAGCACATACAGGTTAATTCGCTGCCCGGAAGGTATTTTGATGAAGAAAACGCATCGAAAACGATAACAGGACATTTCAAGGTATCGCATATAGACGGACTCGGTCTTCACGATATGCCGCAGGGAACTATAGCTGCAGGGGCGATGCTCATTTATCTTACGGAGACACAGAAAAACGACTTAAGCAATATAGTACGCATAAACATATTGCAGAGCCGTGACTGCATGCTCATAGACAGCTCCACAAGGCGTAATCTGGAGCTTACGGCAACGCTTCGTGAGAAGGAGAAGAGAGGCTCTCTTATCTGGATACTTGATAAGACAAGGACTGCCATGGGAGCGAGACGGTTAAGGCAGTTCATGGAGCAGCCCTTGATTGATAAGGAAAAGATTGAGGACAGGCTTGACGCAGTGTCCGAATTATCGGACAGCATTGCTGACAGGGATGAGATAAGGGAATATTTAAATACCGTATATGACATAGAGCGTCTTATGGGAAAGGTCTCATTCGGAACGGCAAATCCCAGAGACATAGTAGCGCTTAGGTCTTCACTTTCCATGCTAAAGCCTATAAAAGAGCTGACCTTCGGTTTTGAATCCAAGCTTATCAGGGAACTCTTTGAAAGCATTGATCCGCTTGATGATATGTATGAGCTTATTTCCGAAGCAATCTGTGATGAACCGCCTGTCACTATCCATGAAGGAGGCATCATAAGGGAGGGTTATTCCAAGGATGCTGACGAATACAGGAAGGCTAAGACCGAGGGCAAGGAATGGCTCATGGAGCTTGAAGCGAAAACCCGCGAGAGCACAGGAATAAAAAACCTCAGGATAAAATTCAATAAGGTCTTCGGTTATTATTTCGAGGTTACGAATTCATTCCTTTCGATGGTTCCGGACTACTTCATAAGGAAGCAGACGCTTACCGGCGGAGAGAGGTATACGACGGCGGAGCTTAAGGATATGGAGGATAAGATCCTTAATTCCGAGGAGAGGCTTATCGCTTTGGAGCGGGAGCTTTTCATAGAGGTAAGGAATAAGCTTGCTGACAATATAGGGCGGCTTCAGGATACGGCGAGAGCTATAGCCTATATAGACGTACTGTGCTCGCTCTCTTATGTTGCGGAGCATAACGGATTTGTAAGACCTAAGATAAATAAAAAAGGCGTCATAGACATAAAGAAGGGCAGGCATCCGGTCGTGGAGCGGATGCTTAAGGACGGAGGCTTCATAGCAAACGATGTGTATCTTGATTCCGATAAGGACAGGATTTCTATTATCACCGGACCTAATATGGCGGGAAAGTCCACTTATATGAGGCTTACGGCGCTTATCGCGCTTATGGCGCACATGGGCTCTTTTGTTCCCTGTGAGAGCGCGGATATCTGTATCATAGACAGGATATTCACGAGGGTGGGAGCGTCTGACGATCTTGCTTCGGGACAGTCAACCTTCATGGTGGAGATGACCGAGGTAGCTAATATCCTAAGGAACGCCACGAAGGATTCGCTTCTTATCCTTGACGAGATAGGCAGAGGGACATCTACTTATGACGGACTTGCCATAGCATGGTCTGTAGTCGAGTATATCAGTGATAAGAGGAAGTGCGGGGCAAAGACATTATTTGCCACGCATTATCACGAGCTTACGGAGCTTGAGGGCAAGGTCGAGGGAGCGAAGAACTACTGCTTCGCAGTGAAGGAAGCGGGAGATAACGTGGTTTTCTTAAGGAAGGTCGTGCGGGGCGGAGCGGACAGGTCCTACGGCATCCATGTGGCGCATCTTGCGGGCGTGCCTGAAGTCGTGATCAAAAGGGCTCAGGAGATAGCGGGAGAGCTTGCGGGAAATGACATAACAGGCAGAGTGAGCGATATCGCTGCCTCAAAGAAGAAGCATGAGCCTGACGAGCTTGACAGGGGACAGATTTCGCTCTTTGACATGGAGCAGGACAGTGACATCATGACGGAGCTCAGGAACCTAAAGCTTGACATGATGACGCCGCTTGACGCTATGAATACGCTTTATAATCTGCATAATAAGGCGTTGGGGGTGTGAATACATTGTCTAAGATAGAGCTTTTAGATGAGGCGACGATAAATAAGATAGCGGCTGGAGAGGTGGTTGAAAGGCCGTTGTCTGTCGTTAAGGAGCTTGTGGAAAATTCAATAGATTCCGGCGCTGATTCCATAACCATAGAGATAAGGGGCGGGGGCATTGATTTCATAAGGGTTACGGATAACGGCTCCGGCATACCTGCTGATGAAGTGCGTCTTGCATTTACCCCGCATGCTACGAGCAAGATAAGAAGCGCTGACGATCTCTTTGATGTGAGAAGTCTGGGCTTTAGGGGAGAGGCGTTATCAACCATCGCAGCGGTCGCTCAGGTTGAGATGGTTACAAAGACTAAAGAAGGGCTTACCGGAGTGCTCTATAAGATAGACGGCGGGAGAGAGGTATCGTATGAGGAGGTGGGAGCTGGAGAGGGCACTACCTTCATAGCGAGGAATCTTTTCCTGCATGTGCCTGCAAGACGCAAGTTCTTAAAGAGCGCCATGACCGAGGCGGGCTATATTACGGAGTTCGTGCAGAAGATAGCTATAGAGCGGTCTGATATTGCATTCAAGTATGTCGTGAATAATGACAATAAGCTTGTGACGACAGGCAACGGTTCCGTGAAGGATAATATTTACAGGGTATACGGCAGGGATATCTCCGATTCGATACTGCCTGTGAATGCTTCCGATAACGGCATGTCGATAGCGGGCTATATAGCAAAGCCGATCGTGGCAAGGAATAACAGGAACCTTGAGATATTTTTCGTTAACGGTCATGCCGTGTCGGATAAGATTCTTGAGAAGGCTGTGGAGGCTGCGTATAAGCCGTTCCTCATGCAGCATAAATTTCCTTTTGTATATTTGTTCCTATCGCTCGATCCGGGCATGGTGGACGTGAACGTGCATCCGAGGAAGTCCGAGGTCAAATTCTCACTTGGAAGCACGGTTTATGATTTCGTGGAGCGTTCGGCGGAAGCGGTGCTTAAGGGAGTCGAGCTTATAAATAAGGTCGAGCTTGCTCCTGATAAGAAGGAAGTATATAAGACAGAAAAGAAAGCCCCTGAGCCTTTTGAGAGGCAGAGGGCGGAGGATACGGCTGCAGGTAAGGAAAAGGCAGGCTCCTATGATGATATAATAGACAGGCTTAACAATATAGATAATGACAATGCAGGAACTGGAAATACAGGATTTTTCGTTGAGACCGGAGAGCTTTACCCTACGGAGCCTGCGGCGGTTAAAAATGATAGCGCGCCTGAAGGAAATACTTTTGTACAAGACTTTGTAAGAGAGGCTTCGGGTGCAGATGAGTATCTTTACGAAAGCAGAATTTCAGAATCAGGGGTTGCAGGTGAGAAGGAGACTTCAAAAAATAAGCAGGATATCCATAAGGAGATAAAAGCGGATCAGCTTGATCTTTTTGAGGAGAAGATAATAAAGCCGTCCAATAAACCGGATTTCAATATAATAGGGTGCGTATTTGATACCTACTGGATCATAGAATACAAAGACAAGATGATAATGACAGACCAGCATGCGGCGCATGAGAAGGTCATGTATGAGAGATTCGTTAAGGAATATAAGGATCGCAAGGTGGTATCGCAGTATGTGAATCCGCCTGTGCTTATCACGGTTACAGGCAGACAGGAGGAGACAATAGAAAAATATGCTGAGGCTTTTACATCACTGGGATTTGAGATAGAGAAGTTTGAGGGCAATGAATATGCCCTGCGTGCCGTGCCCTCAGGGTTCATGAAGCTTGAGAATAAGGAAATATTCATGGGACTTCTTGATGAGCTTACAGAGACTACTATAGATACGGCAGACGTATCTGTTATTAACGACAGGCTTGCGCAGATGTCCTGTAAGGCTGCCGTAAAGGGTGGTAACAGGCTGTCGCTTATGGAAGCGGACGAACTTCTGACCGAACTTTTATCCTTAGAGAATCCATATAACTGTCCTCACGGCAGGCCGACGATGGTTGAGTTCAGCGAGCGTGACCTTGAGAAATTCTTCAAAAGGATAGTCTGATGCCCAAAGAACTGATCATTATTGCAGGACCTACGGCAGTGGGTAAGTCGGCGGTCAGCATAGCTTTAGCTAAGAGGACAGGCGGAGAGATAATCTCCGCTGATTCCATGCAGGTGTACAATAAGATGGACATCGGCTCTGCAAAACTTAGCGTGGATGAGATGCAGGGAATAAGGCATCATCTGATAGATATCTTAGAGCCCACCGAGGATTTCAATGTGTCCATATTCCGTGACAGGGCGGAGGAAGCGCTAAGGGATATACAGGGCAGGAGAGCCTTGCCTATAATGTGCGGCGGAACTGGCTTTTATATACAGGCATTGCTCTATGGCATTGATTTTGCCGAGGGAGAGACTGATGCCGGACTGCGAAGCTGTCTTGAAGCAGAGGCGGAATCTGTCGGGACAGAAGCGATGGAGGATAGGCTTAGAAGCTTTGATCCCGTGTCTGCGGAGATTTATCATGGGAACTTAAAAAGGATAATAAGAGCGATAGAGTACCATGAATTAACCGGCAGACTGATGTCTGACAAGAACGCCAAGGAGAGGGCGAAAGAGCCGCAGTATGACGCAGCGTATTTCGTACTTACAATGCCTAGGGATATGCTGTATGAGAGGATAGATAAAAGAGTTGATCTTATGATGGAGCAGGGGCTTTTAGAGGAAGTAAAGGCACTTGCAGATATGGGTGTCACAAGGGATATGACTTCTATGCAGGGCTTAGGCTACAGGCAGATATATGATTACTTAAACGGTGAATACGACCTTGACACAGCCGTTTCAGAAATAAAAAAACAGACAAGGCATTTCGCCAAAAGACAGCTCACATGGTTCAGACGGGAAAAAGAAGTGATATGGCTTGATGTAACGAAATATAATAACTCAGAAGAAATAGCAGAATATATGGCGGGGATTGTGAATGGATAAATATGTTGCTTATAAGAAGCTTGGTATCTGCAGGGAGGTTTTTGAGTTCTGCGAAGGGATAGAGGGGGAGCTTTCGGAGAGGTATCGCGCCATAGATGAGATGGCCGAGATAAACCAGATGAAGGTGCTTGATGCTTTCCGTAAGGAGCAGGTGCAGGAAGCCTGTCTTATGGGGACTTCGGGTTATGGTTATAATGACCTTGGAAGGGATACCTTGGAAAAGGTCTATGCGGATATATTCCATGCAGAGGACGCTCTTGTGCGTCCGCAGATAACCTGCGGGACGCATGCGCTGGCATTGGCCCTTATGTCGAATTTAAGACCGGGGGATAAGATGCTCTCGGTATCGGGGAGACCTTACGATACGTTAGAGGAAGTCATAGGGATAAGGAAGTCGCAGGGCTCGCTTGCGGAATACGGAATAAGCTATGACGAAGCGGAGCTTAAGGAAGACGGCGGTTTTGATCATGAGGCTATAAGGAATAAGCTCACCCCTGATACGAAGCTTATAGCCATACAGAGGTCTAAGGGATATTCTGACAGGAGGACCTTTTCCGTGGAGCAGATAGGGGAGTGCATAAGCTTCATACGCTCAATAAATGATAATAATATTATTATAATGGTTGATAACTGTTACGGTGAGTTCGTAGAGGATATAGAGCCTACCGATGTGGGAGCGGATATGTCGGTAGGCTCTCTTATAAAGAATCCCGGCGGCGGGCTTGCTCCGATAGGAGGATACATAGCGGGTAAGGCAGAGTGCATAGAAAATGCCGCAAGGAGGCTTACGAGTCCGGGGCTTGGAAGAGAAGTCGGGGCTACGCTTGGTATGATGAGGGATTTCTATCAGGGGCTATTCCTTGCGCCTACGGTCACTGCGGCGGCGCTTAAGGGGGCGATATTCGCGGCGGATATTTACGAGAGGCTGGGCTTTGAGGTACTTCCTGATAGCAAGGAGGATAGATACGATATAATACAGTCCGTGACCTTTCATGATGCCGATGCTCTTACTTCCTTCTGCAGGGGGATACAGGCGGCGTCTCCCGTTGACAGCCATGTGACGCCTGAGCCCTGGGACATGCCGGGGTATGACAGCAAGGTGATTATGGCTGCGGGGTGCTTCATATCGGGATCTTCCATAGAGCTTTCCGCCGACGGTCCTCTGCGAGAGCCGTATTCTGTATATTTTCAGGGTGGACTTACTTATCCGCATGCGAAGTTCGGGATAATGAACTCGCTGCAGTATCTTGTTAACGACGGGGCTGTTGACCGAAACAAACTCAGGTGATAAAATTTTCTCTGTGTGGCGTTTTGGAAGAGAGCGTCATATGAGAGGAAGGATTATTTGATATCTCTTTTTCCGCAGGGAATTAGCCATAGATATGGCGGAAAGAGAGACGTAAATGAATAATGGGATGAAAGCCTATCCTGAAAGTGAGAGACCTTATGAGAGGTGCGAGGAGTACGGAGCAGAGGTCTTAAGCGATGCGGAGCTTTTAGCAGTCGTGCTAAGAAGCGGAAGGAGAGGCATGGATGTGAAGCAGCTTGCACTTGAAGTGCTGCATGCTTTGGGCGGAAGCCTTGGCGGGCTTTGCCATGCGGACATTGCGGAGCTATCAAGGATCAGCGGCATAGGCAGGGTGAAGGCGATACAGCTTGTATGCGTCGCACAGATATCAAAGCGTATCTGGAAGGAAGAAGCGGGGCAGAGAGCGAAGGTCATGCATGTGGAGGAAGCTGCGGCTTATTATATGCAGGATCTAAGGCATGAGGAGAAGGAGCATGTGTATGCTCTCATGCTTGACACTAAGATGAGACGCATAGGCGACTATCATGCGTCGATAGGGTCTGTGAATACATCGCAGGTGCCCGTGAGAGAGATCGTAAGGTCGGCTCTAAGGGCTGATGCCGTGAATATAATCCTCGTACATAACCATCCCAGCGGCGATCCGACGCCGTCTGCATCAGACAGGGAGATAAACCGCAATCTGAATCTCGCATGCAGGGTATCGGGGCTTACTATGGTGGACTCCATCATAATAGGTGACGGCAGGTATTATAGTTTTGTTGAAGAAGAAGGAAGTTTAAGTTGAGCAATCTTGCGTTTGGCATTGACCTTGGTACGGGCAATATAAAGATATACAGTACGGCTAAAGATACCATAACTAATGAAAAGAACATGATCGCCTTATTGAAGAAGGACATACTCTTTGCGTATGGCGATGCGGCGTTCGATATGTTCGAGAAGGCGCCTCAGAATATAAAGGTGTCATTTCCCCTTGTGAACGGAGTCATAGCGGATATAGGGAATATGACTACCGTGCTGACGGAGTTCATTAATGAGCTGACCGACGGCAGGGGAGCCGGAGCCGATTATTACGTATCGGTTCCGACAGATGTCACAGAGGTTGAGAAGAGGGCTTTCTACGATCTGATAAAGGATTCCGGATTAAAACCAAGGAAGATAATGATGTCGGAGAAGTCGCTTGCGGACGGGCTTGGCATGGGGATAGACGTGAAGACCTCGCAGGGGGTGCTTGTAGTTGATATAGGCTTTGAGACGACGGAGATTTCCGTGCTGTCTTTAGGCGGCATAGTCCTCTCCAAGCTTATAAAGACCGGCGGAAGAAAGTTTGACGCCGCGATAATGTCAGTCATCAGGCGTGAGTTCGGGCTTGTCATAGGCGAGAAGACGGCAGAGCAGCTAAAGATGGAGCTTGCCAAGACGGAGGCGGAGCATAAGCCTGCCGTAGTCTATGGAAGGGATCTGGTCACGGGGCTTCCGGTGGAGCGCTCGATACCTACGGATCTGATAGATGCTACAATATCCGAGACGGCTTCGGTTATAGTAGATAATATTAAAGTAATATTAGAGCGGACTCCGCCGGAGCTTTCTGCTGATATATATAAGCGGGGCATATATCTCACGGGAGGCACTGCAAGCCTTGCGCATATTGACGAGCTTATAGTAAAGGGCACGGCGCTGAAGGTCAATAAGGCGGAGAACCCGCAGGAGAGCGTTGCTTACGGTCTTGCCCGCATAATCAAGGATCCCAATTTCAGATCGGTGGCTTATTCCCTCGCTGATATGTCAGAAGACGTATAGAGCTTATGGCCAGGGTTAAGGTAAAAAGAAGAGGGATAAAGATACCCCCGGGTTATCTGCTCCTGCTCCTTACCGTCATATCCGTCCTTCTTATGGTGCTTACCTTCACGACGGATGTCGTTCCTACGATATTCAATGGCATCGCGGGCTATACCTTCATGCCATTTAAGAATGGTCTAACGGAAATATCGGAATACGCAGGAAAGAGGGCTGATGATTTCAAGCAGGTAAGAGAGGTCATATCGGAGAATGAGGCGCTTAAGGCACAGGTTGATGAGCTTACGCAGGAAAACGACAGACTTATCGAAAACCGCTTCGAGCTTATAGAACTAAGAAGTCTGTTAGATCTTGATTCCGAATATGAAGAATATGAAAAAGTAGGAGCCAGAGTCACCGGCAAGGATCCCGGAAACTGGTATTCCGTCTTTATTATAGATAAGGGGGAGAATGACGGAATAAAGGAAGGAATGAACGTGATAGCAGGCTCCGGGCTTGTGGGGATAATAACTAAGACCGGACCTAACTGGTCGCAGGTAAGATCCATAATAGATGATGAAAGCAACGTGTCAGGCAGGATGTTAAATACTTCAGATAATCTGATAGTGTACGGAAATCTGGAATCCATTAAGGACGGCGCGATAGAGTTCGGTCAACTCTCCGACTCTGATGATGAGGTAGCTGTCGGGGATAAGGTAGTGACAAGCTATATTTCGGACAGATACCTGCCCGGCATAGCGATAGGTTATATCAATACGATAGAAAAGGATCCGAACAACCTCACGAAATCAGGGACGCTGACTCCTGTCGTGGACTTCGAGCATATAGACGTGGTGCTTGTCATCACGCAGATGAAAGAGGAGAATATAATAGAATGAAGCGCCTCCTTGAAATCCTGTTTATATTTATATGCTTCCTCTTGCAGTCAACGCTTCTAAGGTATGGATCCTTTGCGGGCATAGTGCCTAATCTTATGATAATAATAACGAGCATCTTCGGCTTCATGGAGGGCAGGACGGATGGAATGTGCGTTGGCTTTGCCTGCGGGCTTCTGACTGATATTTTCTACGGAAGCGTGCTGGGGCTTAACGCTCTTATTTATCTTATAATAGGCTATCTGAACGGCGTTGGGAACAGGGGCTTCTATCCTGACGACATAAAGCTCCCGCTGATTTTCATATCGGGATCCGATATGGTATATCTTCTGCTTACATATATTTCGGGTTTTCTTCTAAGGGCAAGGCTTGACATAGGCTATTATTTTATTCACCTGATGCTTCCGGAGCTTGTGTATACCGTTGCGGTGTCGCTTATTGTCTATATTCCCATAAGGAACCTCTTCCTGCGCTTCGACAGGGGAGCAGAGGAGGAGGACTGACATGAAGGATTTCTTCAAGAAGCTTTCCGACAAGCTCGTAGGGCTTATCACATCGAGGATGTTCATCTTGGGGCTTCTGCTTATGATACTTGCAGCCCTTGTCGTGTACAGGCTTTTCGTGTTGCAGATAGTGCACGGGGAGGAGTATCAGGAAAACTTCACCTTAAAGATAGAAAGAGAGAAGTCGCTGAAGGCTACAAGGGGCACGATATACGACAGGAACGGAGTCGTGCTTGCGGAGGATAAGCTTGCTTATTCGGTCACGATAGAGGATAACTATGATGCCAATTCCACGAGGGACATGGATATAAATAATACGATAATCTCGCTTATAGACATAGTCGAGAGCAACGGCGACACACTTGATTCTATGGATTTCGACATAATACTTGATGAGAACGGAAACTATCAGTTCACGGTGAGCGGGACGGCGCTGCTTAGATTCCTCGCTGACTGCTACGGGCATACGAGGACTGACGAGCTTAAGATAAAAGAGCGGAACGCGACTCCCGACGAGGTCATGGAATATCTTTGCGATAAGAAGATGTTCGGCGTGGGTCTTTATACAGAGAATGAGGATGGCAGGTACGACTTCGAGTCTATGGCGGGACTTACGAAATCACAGATACTGAAGATCGTCCGCATAAGGATGGCTATGTTTTCTAATTCATATCAGAAGTATCTTTCATCAACTGTTGCTACGGATGTGAATGAAAACACGGTGGCTGAGATAATGGAGAATAAGGACACGCTGCAGGGAGTCGATATAGCGGAGGACACGATAAGGGTTTATATAGACGACCCTTCGATGAGCCACATCTTAGGCTATACGGGAAAGATCTCGGATGAGGAGCTGGCAGAGCTTAATGAGGTAGACCCCGAGGAGAGATACCCTCACCATTATGAGCTTAATGACATGGTGGGAAAAGCAGGCATAGAGCAGGTTATGGAGAAGGAGCTTCAGGGCACCAAGGGAAGTCAGGAGATCTTCGTCGATAACCTCGGACGCATCACTGAGACAGGAAAGAGGGTCAATCCTGTCGCCGGGAACAATCTGACTCTTACTATAGACTCTGACCTTCAGAGCGCAATATATAAGATACTTGAGCAGAAGATCGCGGGAATCGTCGTATCGAAGATAAGGAATATAAGAAGCACGGAGATCAGTGACGATGTTGCTTCGTCTGATATTGTAATACCCATAGATGATGTCTACTATGCTCTTATAAATAATAACGTGATATCGCTTTCCCATATGGCGTCGGAGGCGGCAGGGGCTAATGAGACAGAGGTTCAGGAGATATTTGACGCTAAGCTTATGGAGACTCTCGCCTCGCTTCGGGTGGAGCTTACGGAGAATGAGACCATATATAGCGACCTGTCGCCTGAGATGCAGGAATATGAAAGCTACATAGTGGGGATGCTTCAGGATGATAACGTGAGGGTATTTGATCCCACGCTGATATCGGAGGGGGAAGAGGAGCAGGAGGCATGGAGGAATGGCGAGATATCCCTTTCTGCTTATCTGAGGAATGCAATCGCGAAGGGCTACATAGAGGTCACTGCCGTTACCAGCGAGGCGGAGGAATACTCTGACACGCAGGAGGTCTATGACGCATTAGTTGACTTCATCATGGATGAATTAGTAAGAGATAATAAGTTCTCCAAGAGCCTTTACAAATATCTCGTGAAGGATGACAGGATAACCGGCTATCAGATCTGCATGATACTCTTCGAGCAGGATATAATAAGTGATGAGAGCGGAGCAAGAGAGAACATGATAAATGGTGAGATAACGCCGTATCAGCTTATGACATCTCTGGTGAAGAACCTTGAGATAACGCCTGCCCAGCTTGCGCTTGATCCTTGTACGGGCTCTTCCGTCGTGACTGACCCCATGAGCGGAGAGGTGCTTGCAATGGTGACGTATCCCGGTTTTGATGATAACATGATGGCGAACTCCGTGGATGCGGATTACTTCAATAAGATAAATAACGACCTGTCGCTTCCGCTATATAATAACGCTACCCAGCAACGCACGGCACCGGGCTCTACCTTTAAGCCCATATCGACCACGGCAGGGCTTGAAGAAGGTGTCATCACTACAGGCGAGATAATAACCTGCGAGGGTATATACGAGAAGGTCGAGCAGGATACAAAAAGCCCCAGATGCTGGATATATCCGGGGCATCACGGACCTCTTAATGTCGTGGGCGGTATAAAGAATTCCTGCAACTATTTCTTCTACGAGGTAGGCTACAGGCTGAGCCTTGGAGTGAACGGACTTTATAATTCGGACTTAGGTCTTGAGAAGCTTCAGCATTACTGCGATATGTACGGGCTTACGGAAAAGAGCGGGGTAGAGATACCGGAGAACACGCCTAACGTGTCAGACCTTGATTCCGTAAGGTCTGCCATAGGACAGGGCACGCATAACTATACCACGACGCAGCTTGCCCGCTATGTTTCTGCTGTCGCGAACAGCGGCACGGTGTATAATATAAGCATTCTCGACAAGCTGACCTCGTCTGACGGGGATCTGCTTGAGGACTATACGCCTACCGTAAGGAATAAGATGCAGGTGCAGGATTCGACATGGAATGCGATACATCAGGGAATGATGGAAGCGGCCTCTACTTATCAGGCGTTTGAAAACTTTCCCGTGCTGATAGCGGGTAAGACCGGGACGGCGCAGCAGACTACGACCCGCCCGAACCATGCTCTATTTATCTGCTATGCGCCTTTCGATAAGCCGCAGATAGCGATAGCGACGAGGATCGCATACGGATATACGTCATCTAACGCCGCATCCACGACCAAGGATATAATAAGCTATTATTTCAGGCTGCAGGATACGGAGGATATAATCACCGGAGTAGCGGATACCACAGGCGGAGAGGCATACCTTGACTAATGGGAAGATATAGCATAAGGAATTACAATTTCATACTTGTAGCCGTGACCATCGCTCTGTCCGTATACGGGATAATAGTGATAGGAAGCGCGAAGGAGTCGGTACAGAGCCACCAGATACAGGGCTTCATGATGGGGATCGCAGTCATGCTCATAGTATCGCTTGTAAGCTACAGGTTCCTGCTGAAATTCGGATGGGTATATTACGGATTAGCAGTAGGGCTTCTGCTTCTTGTTAATTTCTTCGGTGAGAGCGTCAATAACGCAAAGAGATGGCTCGTGGTCGCAGGAGTGCAGATACAGCCTTCGGAGGCGGCGAAGATATTGCTTATCTTATTCCTGGCGGCATTCATTTCAAAGAGGGAAGAGAAGATAAACAGGGCGGTGGTGCTTCTGACATTATCAGTGCTCATAATGGTGCCCATATATCTGATACAGGACGAACCCGACCTGTCTACGAGCATAGTGGTCTTCATCATCTTCGTCGCGATGCTCTATGTCGGAGGGCTGTCTTACAGGATAGTGGGAGCCGTGCTTGCGATATCGCTCCCTGTGATCATAATCGGCATTTTCCTTGTGTTGCAGCCTAATCAGGAAATAATAGAGCCTTACCAGCAGACAAGGATACTTGCCTGGCTGCAGCCGGATAAATATCAGGATACGGCAGGCTATCAGCAGCAGAACTCCATAGTCGCAATAGGAAGCGGTAGGCTCACGGGCAAAGGCTATAAGACGAACGAAGTCGGCTCGGTTAAAAACGGAAACTTCATATCGGAGCCCCAGACTGATTTCATAATGGCGGTAGCAGGCGAGGAGCTGGGCTTTGCGGGGTGCATACTTATGGTCGCGCTCTTTGCATTTATCACGGCTATAATTATTCATATAGGAAGAAGGGCGCCTGATCTTGCGGGGACGCTGATATGTGCCGGTGTGGCGGCGCACATCGGCTTCCAGTCCTTTGCAAATATAGGAGTTGCGACCGGGCTTTTGCCGAATACAGGACTTCCTCTGCCATTCATAAGCTATGGCTCGACGTCTCTCGTATCGCTTCTTGCAGAGATCGGGCTTGTGCTTAACGTAGGGCTTATGAGCGGAGATCCGAGGCAGGTTTCGTCATTACGTTTTTATTTGGATGAATAGTGGCTTCCCGGCGGCATGTGGAACGTAATGGATAACCTAAATATAGTTTTTATGTTATAATAGTAAAATCATAGTTGAGAAGGTAGAAAATAGTGAATATCGGGTTGATCGCGCATGACGCGAAAAAGAAGCTCATGCAGAATTTCTGCATAGCGTATCGGGGGATACTGGATAAGCATGAGCTGTATGCAACAGAGACTACGGGAAGGCTCATAGAGGAGGCTGCGGGGCTTAATCTGCATAAGTATCTGGCAGGACATTTAGGCGGGGAACAGCAGTTAGGGGCGCAGATAGAAGCTGATGCTTTGGATCTCGTTATATTCTTAAGGGATCCTGAGTCACCTATAACGCATGAGCAGTCGTCAAACAGGAGTATAGTAAGGCTTTGCGACATACATAATATACCGCTTGCGACTAATCTCGCTACGGCGGAGCTTCTGATTAAGTCGCTTGACAGAGGAGACATGGAGTGGCGTGAGATGTATAAATAAGCGAATCTCCATAATAATTGCGTCGATTCTTCTTTGCGTATCATTTAGCGGATGCGGGGAGACTTCCTACGGAGTGCCTTTTGATAAGGACAGTACCAAGAGCGCATTCAGATTCGAGTCTCAGGATGTACGCGAATGTGCAGATCCTTTTGCGGCTAATCTCTGCATACCTGGGCCGGAGTCCACATCAGAGAATGAAATAGAATTCGGACCGGACTCTTATGCGGCTGCCATGCTTTTTGACCTTAAGGGCAAGAAGACGCTTTACTGCAAAAGTCCTTATGAGAGGCTTTATCCCGCCAGCATGACAAAGGTGCTCACGGCTATAGTCGCCATGGAGAACTGCGATATGGATCAGGTTCTCGTTGCCGATGAGAGTTGCGTCCTTACAGAAAACGATGTCCAGAAGATAAAGCTCAAAGCAGGCGATACCATGACCTTGGATCAGGCGCTTCATATCCTGCTTATCTATTCAGCTAACGACGTGGCTAATCTTATAGCGGTTAACGTGGCGGGCTCTATCGAAGCCTTCGCCGATATGATGAATGAGGAAGCGAAAACTCTTGGGGCTACTAATTCGCATTTTGTCAATCCGTCAGGTCTTCAGGACGAGGATCACTATACCACGGCTTACGATATGTACTTATTATTCAATAAGGCTATAAGCTATGGGAAATTCATAGAGATAATAAGCATGAGCGAGTATTCCACTGTGTATCACAGAGCATCTGGGGAGGACATCCCTTTTGAATGCGAGACCACTAACAGATACCTGAAGGGGCAGTATTCACCACCGCAGGCAGCGAATATAATCGGAGGAAAGACAGGCTCTACGATTGCTGCGGGCACTTGCCTGGTGCTGCTTTCCAAGGATGCCTCGGATAATTCATATATTTCGGTCGTGATGAAGGCTGACGGCGTGGATGTGCTGTACACGAAGACGAACAGCCTGCTGGAGCTTTTGCAATAGATTGTTTTCATGAGCTGGGAAATATGGTATAATTGGTTACATCATTTTATAAAAAGGAGGGCTCCTCTATGATACAGCTTATCTTGGGAGAAAAGGGAAAGGGCAAGACGAAGGTTTTGCTTGATAAGGCTAATGAAGCAGCCAAAAATGCGAAAGGAAGCCTGGTGTTCGTAGACAAGGATTCATCTCATATCCTGGAACTCAAGAACTCGATCAGGCTCGTGGACGTAAGCAAATACGCAATCTCAAGCTCGGATGAGTTCTACGGCTTCATATCGGGCATCATATCGGCAGATCACGACCTTGAGCAGCTTTACATAGACGCATTGCTCAAGACAGCATATATCAAGGATGACGACTACATAGAGGTTTTAAGAAAGATAGATAAGTTAAGTGAGATTTACAGTATCACGGTGACTATAAGCATATCGGTAACGAAGGACATGCTTCCGTCGGATATGGCAGACAAGGTGATAGTGGCTCTTTGAGCATACATGGATAGGTGATACGGGGGCGGGATTTCCCGCCCCTTTTGATATGAAACAGCCTTTGATTGGTTGACTTAATGGACGAACATAACCATACTGCAAAAAGACATTACATAAACGCAGGAACGCTGATATTCGGAGCCATACTCGTATATCTGGTCCTTATCATATATTCCGGGATGCATGTGACGCAGCTTGCCGGATATGAAGTGACCGAGGGCTCTCTTGCGATAGACAGCACCTATCGGGGCGTCGCGATCAGGGTAGAGCAGGTTGTATCGGCGAATAACAACGGCTATATCAATTACTATGCCGGCGAGAGCGAGCATATAAGCAATGGCGGTCTTGTCTATTCGATAGATGAGAGTGGCGTTCTGTCGGAGATGATAAAGGACTCGGCTGCGATAAATACCGTGCTTTCCGATGAAGCCCTGTCGGAGCTTCGGACCGATCTTATCAGCTTCGCAATGAATTATGACGATAAGGATTTCGATGATGTGTACCGCATGCAGGATTCGGTTAAGAGCACGATAAGGAAGCTTGCTAATCAGAGCGCATTGCAGGACCTTCGTTCTGTATCTTCCAATTCTTACGGTGACCTGATAGATATGGGCTATGCCCCCGACAGCGGAATAGTAGTCTATAATTATGACGGCCTGGAAGAGCTTAGCGCATCCGTGGTCAATGAAGACACCTTTGACGAGGGCACGCATCAGAAGGTGCAGCTGGTTGACGGAGAACTCGTATCGGGCGGGGATCCCGCATTCAAGTTAGTTACAAGCGAGAACTGGCAGGTGGTCTTTCCCTTGGATGAGGCTACGGCACAGGCAATAAGCAGCAACAGTGTCATAAAGACGAGGTTCCTTAAGAACGACTATGAGTCAATGGCGAGACTTGAGGTCATAAATAATAAGGACAAAGATTACGGAGTCCTGTATTTTACTGACTCGATGATAGCCTTCGCTACAGACAGATATGTGGACATAGAGCTCGTGCTTGACGAGGTAAGAGGTCTTAAGGTTCCTAACTCCGCAATAGTGAACAGGGAGTTCTACGTGATACCGTCAGAGTACGCTACCGACAGCGGGGCGAGGGATACGGCTTCATTCCTAAGACGTATATATCTGGAGAACGGAACAGAATCAACGGAGCTTGTAAATGCTGATATATATAATAAAGTAGATGACGAATTCTATATTGACACATCGGTATTCGCAAGCGGGGATGTGCTTACAAAGCCCGATTCGTCCGATACCTTCACGGTTAGTGCGAAGGAGACGCTGACCGGCGTGTATAACATGAATAAGGGCTACGCCGATTTCACGAAGATAAATGTGATCAATTCCAATAAAGAATACTCCATAGTGGAGTCCGAGTCGATGTACGACCTTCAGGTCTATGATTATATAGTGCTTGACGGTGACGGCGTGAATAACAGCGACTTCGTGACGGACACGGACTTGAAGACTGAAAATAAATCCGACTGACAAGAAGGGTGACTGCGTTTTTATGGTAGATTCAGTGAAAGGAGAAGTATAAGGTTATGATACGCGAGAATCTTGAAGAGGTAGAAAAGAAGATTCAACAGGCCTGTGACAAGGCGGGGCGGGACAGGTCTGAGGTCACGCTTATAGCCGTCAGCAAGACCAAGCCGATAGAGGATCTTATGGAGGCTTATAATGCAGGCATCAGGGTCTTCGGCGAGAATAAGGTGCAGGAGCTTGCAGATAAGATAGAGAAGATGCCGAAGGATATCCACTGGCACATGATAGGGCATCTGCAGAGGAATAAGGTCAAGTACATCGTAGGCAAGGTTGACCTTATTCACAGCGTTGACAATGAAGAGCTGGCAAAAGAGATAAATAAGAGAGCGGAAAAGGCTGGTGTTAAGCAGGATATCCTTATAGAAGTAAACATCGCTGATGAGGATACCAAGTACGGAGTGACGGCAGATAAGGTTAATGAACTTTATGTAAATATATCAAAACTTCCTTATGTAAACGTCCGTGGAGTCATGTGTATAGCCCCAAATGTAGATAATCCCGAGCTTAATCGACAATATTTTGTAAAATTAAATAAAATTTTTGTTGACATAATGAATATTATGGTGGATAATAGTCGGGTAGATGTTATGTCAATGGGGATGACCGGTGATTATCAGGTGGCCATAGAAGAGGGAGCTACAATGGTCAGAGTCGGAACCGGCATATTTGGAGCAAGGAATTATAATTCCGAATAAAGGGCGGAGAGCCTTAAGATCAGGGAGGGTTTAACAATGGCAATGGGCGTATTAGACAAGTTCCTCAATTCGATGAAGTTCAGTGACGATGATTACGATGAGGATTTTATGGATGACGAGGACGAGGTCGTAGAGCCTATAAGACGCAGGAGCAGTATGAGAAGCAGGCTCGATGAAGAGGAAGAGACCGTAAGACCTCAGCAGAGAGCAAAGATAACCCAGATGCCTAAGAGAAGGAACTCTGCATTCTCAAATAACATGGGTGTATGCGTGGTTAAGCCTACATCCGTAGAGGACGGACAGGTTATAATAGATACGTTGTTAGATAACAGGACCGTGGTTGTTAACCTTGAGGGCATGACAACGGATGTTGCGCAGAGGATAATGGATATAACCTTTGGCGCTAATGTCGCATTAGACGGACACTTACAGCAGATATCGAGAAATATCTTCATAGTCACTCCGAGGAGCGTGGATATATCGGGGGATTTTTCTGAAGCCTTCGGGGGAGGGCAGATCGATATGTTCGGGATCGCAAAATAAGAGCGATAAGAATAAGGACTAAGGCAAAGGCTGCGGGATGACCGCAGCTTTCTTAGAAATTAAAATTCCATCAGGAATTTCGATTTCGTATTTTCCTAGCCCTTTAGGGCGTACCCGCCATTGGCGGGTTTTGTAACGCATTCCTTATGCGTTACAAAAGGAGGACAGGTAAAATGCTTAATGAAAACAATATATTCGTAAAGACAAGTGAAGACAGCGGATATGACATCATGCTAAGGCATGATTTCTCGGATATTGCCGATGCCTTGTCAGAGCTTGGGTATAATGGAAGACGGCTTTGTATAGTTTCTGACAGCAATGTGTTCCCGCTGTATGGGAGCGGGCTAACCGATGCCTTAAAGCCTGTGTCAGAGGATATATATAATATCGTATTCTCTGCGGGAGAAGAGCACAAGAATCTGGACACCGTAAAGGAGATATACAAGGCTTTAATTAAGTACCGTCTTGACAGGAAAGATCTTATTATCGCTCTTGGCGGAGGCGTGACAGGTGATATGGCAGGATATTCTGCTGCCACATATCTTAGAGGGGTTGATTTTATACAGATACCTACGACGTTGCTTTCGTGTACTGATTCTTCAATTGGAGGCAAGACAGGGGTTGACTTCGATGAATATAAGAATATGGTCGGAGCCTTCCACATGCCAAGGCTTGTCTATATGAACCTCTCTACGCTTAAAACGCTTCCCGATACGGAATTCGCGTCAGGCATGGGAGAGATAATAAAGCATGGTCTTATAAAGGACGCTTCTTATTATGAATGGGTAATAAATAATTTCAGTGAGATAAATGAGAGAGAAGACGATATCTTATCCCGCATGATAAGAAGGTCTTGCGAGATAAAAAGGGATGTCGTGGAGAATGATCCCACGGAGCAGGGAGAGCGCGCGCTGCTTAACTTCGGACACACTATAGGTCATGCGATAGAAAAATACATGGATTTCAAGCTCCGCCATGGAGAATGCGTCGCCCTGGGGACTATCGCGGCCTGCTTTATTTCATACAAGAGAGGGATGCTCTCTACAGAGGAATTCTACGAGATAAGGGATATGTTCGTGCCCTTTGATCTGCCTATAACCCTGCCTGATGATGCGGATGCCGAAAAGATACTGGCGCTTACCAAGTCTGATAAGAAGATGAGCGCAGGCAGGATACGCTTCATACTGCTCAAGGATGTGGGTAAGGCTTATATTGATACGACGGTTACTGACGAGGAAATGCTTGCGGGTATCAATGAACTGATCATAAAGGATGAGGAATGATGAGTAAGGGTAAGAGGGCGATATTTTTTATTGTCGATCTCCTGATAATGGGAGTGCTTGTATTTATTGACAGATACACGAAGGTGCTGGCGGTAAGCTATCTGAAGGATAAGGATCCGATAAAGCTGATACCGGAGGTCTTCGAGCTGAGATATCTTGAAAACAGGGGGGCTGCTTTCGGCATGCTTCAGGATATGAGGACTTTGTTCATTATAGTGGGGGCGGTTTTTATTGTCGTCGTCCTGTATTTTCTGATAAGGCTTCCCGCGACTAAGAAATACAGGCTGCTCCGCGCCTGCCTCTGTCTTATAGGGGCGGGAGCCATAGGAAATCTTTATGACAGGTTTGTGCAGGATTACGTCATAGATTTTCTTTACTTCATATACATTGACTTCCCGATATTCAATGTGGCGGATATCTATGTTACGGTTTCGGCGGCGATGCTCGTTATACTTTTCTTATTCATATATAAGGATGAGGATCTTGATTTGAAGAAGGCTAATACCGTGAAGCTGCATTCTTCGATGCAGCCTAAGGATGACAGGGATGACAGCGAATAATGAAGGATGAGGCAAAAGCGAGAGAGCTTTCATTCACCGTGCCGGAGGAGCTATCGGGGCTTCGTCTTGATAAGGGGATAGCCGAATACTATGAGGAAATATCAAGATCGAGAATAGCGGGGCTTATCAAGGACGGCGGCGTGTCGGTCAATGGCAAGACGGCTAAGGCTTCGTATTCATTAGAGGAGGGCGACAGTATTTATTTTGCTCTTCCGGAGTCGGAGATTCCTGATATAGAGCCGGAGGACATACCGCTTGACATACTCTATGAGGATGAGGGTCTCCTTGTCGTGAATAAGCCCAAGGGAATGGTCGTACATCCAGCGAACGGGCATTACACGGGAACCTTAGTCAATGCTTTGATGTACCACTGTAAGGACCTCTCAGGTATAAACGGAGTGTTGCGACCCGGAATTGTACATAGGATAGATAAGGACACATCGGGGTCTGTGATAGTGTGCAAGAATGACCTCACGCACAGGGATGTGGCGGAGCAGCTTAAGGTACACAGCATAGACAGGAAATACAGAGCCGTTGTCTGGGGCAGGTTTAATAACGATGATGGTACGGTTGATATTCCTATAGCAAGGGATAAGAAGGACAGGAAGAAGATGAAGGCCGATCCTTCCGGCAAGCGGGCTGTCACGCATTACAGGGTGCTTGAGGCGTATAAGGAGTTTTCTTATGTGGAGTGCTCCTTGGAGACAGGCAGGACGCATCAGATAAGGGTGCATATGACGCATATCGGTCATCCGATACTTGGGGATGAGGTATATGGATCAAGGAAGGCTAAGATTCATGCAAAAGGACAGACGCTTCATGCGTATTTTATAGGGCTTTTGAGCCCTTTAACGGGTGAGAGGATAGAGGTAACGGCTCCGATTCCTGAGTATTTCGAGACTATACTTCAGAAGCTGAGGAGCATGGGATGACTCGATATCAGATGAGGCCTGTAAAGCGACATGATGGAAAATGGAGTGAGGATTCATGAAGTATAAGGATCAGAAGGAAAACGAGGCAAGGCTTAAGGCGGATGCGATATCTAAGGAGCTTCCGCATTTTGTGAGGCAGTTCTTCATGTCGGAGGAGAACCATCTGTCCGGGATGACGCTATATTCATACGCCTCACAGCTAAAAACTTTCTTTGAGTTCCTTCGTGAGAGCAATCCTTACTTTGCATCTAAGGAGATGACACAGATAACCACCGATGACATGGGGATGCTGACAGATGCCGATATAGCGGAGTTCCTTCACGAGCTTCGTATGCCGAAGAAGAGAAAAAGCAATGCGGGCGAGTCTGTCTGCTCCGAGAATACGATAAGGCATTACATGGTGTCGCTTAATCGTCTTTTCAGTTATCTTGCTGCGCACAGATATATAAAATCAAATCCCGTGGCTCTTATCAAAAGAGGCAGGGTCAAGAAGAAGGAGATAGTATATTTAGAACGGGATGAGAAGCAGGACTTCATGGCAACAGTTTCATCCGGCGAGAAGCTTACGAAGAACCAGCAGAAGTTTCATGATCTAAAGGCGTCTAAGAGGGACACGGCTATATGCACGATATTCCTTGATACCGGCATCCGGGTGAGCGAGCTTGTGGGCATGAATATGAACGATATCAACTTCGCGAAGCATGGCATAAGGGTTTTCCGTAAGGGCGGGAACTTCGATACCGTGTATATGAGCGATAAGGCTGAGGAGATAATGACTGACTATCTTGAAAACGGCAGGCCTTCATATAAGCCGTCGGATAAGGAAGAGGCGGTATTCTTAAACAGATCGGGAAGCAGGATAAGCGTAAGGTCTGTCGAGAAGCTTGTGAAGAAATACATGCTCTCTGCTGTTCCTGACAAGGCGGACAGGATAACTCCTCATAAGCTCCGCACGACCTTTGCCGAGAACATGCTGTTAAAGACAGGTGATGTCGAGAAGGTGCAGAAGCTTATGGGACATTCCTCGATATCAAGCACGATGCACTATGTCACGAGCACCGAGGAAGCCATTGAGGCAGTGAGAAACCTGTCTCAGGACTGATCTCGGGCTTTCTCCACATCATTCACGTACTGTATTATCAGCTCTGCCGTTCCTTCTATGCCAAGGACAGAGGAATTAACTGCAAGGTCATAGGTGTTCACGCTACCCCATTTCTTTGAGGAATAGTAGTCGTAGTAGCTTTTGCGCTGCTTGTCTTTCTTCACGCACATATCATGTGCCTGTGATTCAGTGAGGTCGAAACGCTCCATTATACGATTTGTTTTTGTTTCCTCGTCGCCTGATATGAAGATGCGGATAAGATTATCCCTGCCTGAAAGAGCATAATCGGCACAGCGTCCTACGATGATGCATGGCTCCTCGTCCGCGAGCTTCTTTATAGTGTCGAACTGCGCAAGGAAGACCTTGTGTGACACGGGCATGTCAACATATGCTGATGAGTTGTAGCCGAAGGAGTAGGTATCCATGACAAGATTATATAGGAAAGAATTGGTCGGCATCTCATCGTGATGCTCAAAGACCTCTTCGCAAAGACCTGAATCCTTCGCTGCACGCGCAAGAAGCTCTTTATCATAGCATTTGATGCCGAATCTCTCTGCGACTATCTGTCCTATTTCGCGTCCTCCTGAACCGAACTGTCTTCCTATAGTTATAACAGAATTCATAATAAAACCTCCGTTTGGTGCAAAAAATAATATCTATATTACCACATTTTCAACGTGGATTTCAAAATCTGTATTTGTTGACAATAAATGCCCGAAAGAATAAGATATGAAAGATTATTGATTTTACAGAGAGGGCTTATGATATGAAAAAACCGTATAACCATAATGCGATAGAGGAGAAGTGGACTAAGGAGTGGGAGGCGCATCCTATAAATGTGGATGACGGCAAGAAGCCTAAGTATTACTGTCTTGATATGTTCCCATATCCTTCGGGCAACGGGCTTCATGTAGGGCATTGGAGAGGATATGTCATATCCGATGTGTGGAGCCGTTATAAGCTCATGAACGGACATTACGTCATACACCCGATGGGCTGGGACGCCTTCGGGCTTCCTGCCGAGAACTATGCGATAAAGACAGGCAAGCAGCCTGCTGAGTCAACGGCGGAGAATGTCGCAAATATAAAAAATCAGATAAAGCAGATAGCCGCAATTTACGACTGGGATATGGAGCTTAATACAACTGATCCCAAGTTCTTCAAGTGGACACAGTGGATATTCGAGAAGCTATATGAAAAGGGTCTTGCTTATGAAAAGGAGATGCCGATAAACTGGTGTCCTTCATGCAAGACCGGGCTTGCGAATGAGGAGGTCGTTGACGGCAAGTGCGAGCGCTGCGGTTCTGATGTAACTAAGAAGAATTTAAAGCAGTGGATGCTTAAGATAACGGAGTACGCTGACAGGCTCTTAGACGACCTCGATAAGCTTGACTGGCCGGAAAAGGTCAAGAAGATGCAGACCGAGTGGATAGGAAGGTCTTACGGAGCCGAGGTTGATTTCCCTATCGATGGCAGGGATGAGAAGATAACTGTTTATACTACAAGGCCTGATACGCTCTATGGTGCGACCTTCATGGTACTGGCTCCCGAGCATGAGCTGGCTGCTTCGCTTGCTACCGATGAGACAAGGAAGGCTGTAGACGACTATATTACTTATGCAGCGAATAAGAGCAACGTCGACAGGCTTCAGAATAAGGAAAAGACCGGCGTATTCACTGGAAGCTATGCGATAAATCCTATGAATGACAAGAAGATACCGATATGGCTTTCTGATTATGTGCTTGCAGACTACGGCACGGGAGCCATAATGTGCGTGCCTGCGCATGATGACAGGGACTTCGAGTTTGCAACTAAGTTTGATATCCCGATAGTACAGGTAATAGCAAAAGACGGCAAGGAGATAGAGGATATGACCGAAGCCTATACCGACGCTTCGGGTACTATGATAAACTCAGGCGAGTGGAACGGCATGGAATCAGCCGACCTTAAGAAAGAGGCCCCGCATATAGTCGAGAAGAAGGGCATAGGCAGGGCTAAGAAAAACTTCAAGATAAGGGACTGGGTATTCTCAAGGCAGAGATACTGGGGAGAGCCTATTCCGATAATCCACTGTCCTAAGTGCGGAGAGGTGCTTGTGCCGGAGGAGGAGCTTCCGCTGACTCTTCCTGAGGTTGAGCATTATGAGCCTACGGGGACAGGCGAGTCGCCTCTTGCGGCTATTGATTCATGGGTCAACTGCAAGTGTCCTAAGTGCGGCGGGGATGCAAAGCGCGAGACCAACACTATGCCCCAGTGGGCGGGATCTTCATGGTATTTCCTGCGCTATGTGGACGTGAATAACGACCAGGAGCTTGTGTCCAAAGAAAAAGCTGATAAATATCTGCCCGTCGATATGTATATAGGCGGGGTCGAGCATGCGGTGCTGCATCTGCTTTATTCAAGATTCTGGACGAAGTTCCTGTATGACATAGGAGTGACAGGCTTCGACGAGCCGTTTAGGAAGCTTTTTAATCAGGGTATGATAACGGGTAAGAACGGCATAAAGATGAGCAAATCAAAAGGAAATGTCGTATCACCTGATGACCTCGTGCGTGATTACGGCTGTGATTCGCTGAGGCTTTATGAACTTTTCGTGGGACCGCCGGAGCTTGATTCTGAGTGGGACGACAGAGGGATAGACGGAGTATACAGGTTCTTATCCAAGTTCTGGAATCTCGTGCAGGAGAATAAGGACAAGGATGTGGCAGAGACGCCGGAGCTGATTAAGATCAGGCATCAGCTCGTGGATACGATAAGCCAGAGGCTTGAGGCATTCTCACTTAATACCGTGATATCGGGCTTCATGGAGTTTAATAATAAGCTTGCAAAGCTTGAGGGCGGAGTTGATAAGACGACGCTTGGAGTATATGCTACGCTGCTTGCGCCTTTTGCTCCGCATATCGCATGCGAGGTCTGGGAAGAGCTGGGACATGATACGTCATTGTTTGATGAGAAGTGGCCTGTTGCTGATAAGAGCAAGGTGAAGGATGACACTAAAGAGATCGGAGTGCAGGTAAACGGCAAGGTCAGGGGCACGGTTGATATCGCTGTGGATGCTTCTAAGGATGAGGCTATGGCTCTGGCTAGGGAGGCTGTGGCGGATAAGATTGAGGGGAAGACGGTTGTTAAAGAGATTTATGTGCCGGGGAAGATAATAAATATAGTTGTGAAATAGGTCCGGCTCGCAAGGCAGACCATGTATTTTCGTGTTCAGAGCCAACGCTTGTCCGAACTAACTTCCTCGACGCACTAAGTTCGAGCTAATATGCTCGATAAATCTCGCATATCTTAACGCTCAAACTAAGTGCTTACGGGAAGTGGATTTCGTACAAGCTAAAAGCGGCTCCCAATTCCCACGAAAACACATGGTCAGCCTTGTGAGCCTACGTTATGGCATAGATGGAAAATAAGGCTGAATACATAAGGAATAAAAAGAATACCGTGAAGGATATGACCGTGGGCTCGCCGCTGGGGCTCATGGTCTCTTTCGCTGTGCCGCTGCTTCTTGGGAATCTCTTCCAGCAGCTATATAATATGGCGGATGCGGCGATAGTTGGGCGGATACTTGGTTCTAAGGCGCTGGCGGGGGTCGGGGTTTCAAGCTCTGTGCAGTTCCTTGTGATAGGCTTCTGTCTTGGGGTGTGTTCGGGGTTCGGTATCTGCGTGGCTCAGAGGTTCGGAGCAAGGGATATGGCAGACATGAGGAGATATGTGTATCATGCGCTTATTCTTACCGCTATTATCGCTCTTGTCGTGACGACCGCTACGGCTATACTTACGCCACAGATACTGCATCTGCTGAATACGCCTGACGATATATATAAGGAAGCTTATGATTATCTCTTTGTGATATTCTTAGGCATACCGTTCACTATGCTTTATAATGTGCTGTCCGCAATACTCAGGGCTGTCGGGGATTCGAGGACGCCTTTTATTTTTCTTGTTATTTCGACGATACTTAACATAGCAATGGATGTTTTTTTTATCTTGGTGCTGAAAATGGGTGTTCTAGGGGCTTCTGTCGCTACGGTTACGGCACAGGCGCTTTCGGGTATTCTGTGTGCAGTAGTTATCATCAAGAATTTCGAAATCCTGCGAATAAGGAAAGAGGACAGGAGACTTGACAGGGGGCATTTCATGAGGCTTATTGTCATGGCTGTGCCTATGGGATTGCAGTTTTCAATCACGGCTATCGGCTCCATGGTCATGCAGGCGGCTAATAACAGCTTAGGCTCCGTATACGTGTCGGGCTTCACCGCCGGCATGAAGATAAAGCAGCTCGCTATGTGTCCTTTCGACGCTCTTGCTAATGCGGTAGCGACCTTTGCGGGGCAGAATTACGGCGCAGGCAGGATAGACCGCATAAAACGGGGATTATTCGAGGGGATAATGATGGGTGTGGGATATGGCGTCGCAATAGGGGTGGTGCTTTTCTTCTTCGGAAGGGATATGTCGATGCTTTTCGTGGACGCCTCAGAAGCGGCGGTGCTTGATGCTGCGGGATTATATCTTGTGCGTCTTGGATTATTCTATTGGGCGCTAGGCATACTTAATGTATCGAGGATGACTACACAGGGGCTTGGATTTGCGGGACGTACTATATTCTCAGGCATGATGGAGATGATAGCCCGCATAGCGATGGCGTTAATATTCGTGCCGATGTACGGATATGACGCTATCACCTGGTCAGATCAGGCTGCATGGTGCGCAGGGATACTCTACATACTGCCTATGTGCCTCATCTGCATACGGCATATAGAGAAGAAGCTTGCTGATGCTAAGGCGGCATAATGGCTTGCCTTTCTATAATCAGGTTATGAATTGCTTTACGCAGGTGATCCAGAAGATATGAAAAGACAGACAGAGCATTAAGATTGATATGAATAATTCGTCAAGATTTTATTGCAATAAGGAATGTGAATACTTCCCTTGCCATGAGGGGATAGAAGAGGACAGCTTCAATTGTCTTTTCTGCTACTGTCCGCTGTATTTCCTTGGCGACAAGTGCGGAGGTGACTTTACCTTCAAAAACGGAATTAAGTCCTGTGTGAACTGCACGAGACCTCATATCCCCGAAAATTTCGAAAAAATTAAAGATATATTGAGAGCACATTTATCAATTCAGTAGTAGGTTACATAACACTAAATAGTGTGGATTTCGCAAAAAAAGGCACAAAATATAGTAGACATATCGGGTGTATTTGATGTATCATATTTCATCGTAAGGTTTTGGGTAAGAGTATTGATTTGAGAATCTTTGACCGGCATCAGGACTCCGTCTGCTGACGCAGACACCTCATGCCAAATCACGGAGGGGAATATGAAACTATCAGACAAGATATTGAATAATAAAAAGACGGCAGTAGTCTTATTCATCATACAGGCTATCTGTGCTGTATCGATCATCATCACGAATGCCATAGGACTCATGCTTCCTGTGCTGGATATAGTTTTAGGAGCGGTGATACTTGCGTCGGCCATAGTTTTATTCCTTGGGATAAGAAAATACGTGAAGAGCCTTGAGACGACCCTTGGTGAGATAAGCATACAGAATGAAAAGAATAAGATAGCACTCGCCCGTATGTCAGAGGTAGCCAGAGGCGTGAATGAGGACATAATGAAGGCGGAGGAGTCGCTTAATGAGATAATGGGCGAGTCTGAAGGCATAAATGATACCCTGTCCGGCATCAGCGAAGGAGTGTCAGCGAATAAGGAAGCAATAAATTCACAGACATCTAAGACACAGGACATACAGGAGATAATCACGAACACGGGCGAGAGGTCAAGGACTATAATAGAAGGATCCGCAGATACGAAGAATGCGGCGGAGAAGGGTACGGATGCGATAAAGAAACTCTCCGATAACGTTGAGCAGGCGATAGACTTCGGTTCGCAGATGAAGACTTCGGCTCAGAGTCTTAAGGATAAGTCAGCAGAGGTAGGAGAGATCAACGATCTGATATTGTCTATCTCATCACAGACCAACCTGCTCGCATTGAATGCATCTATAGAAGCGGCAAGGGCAGGAGAGTCAGGGAGGGGCTTTGCGGTGGTCGCTGACCAGATAAGGGCTCTTGCGGAGCAGACCAAGGAAGCTACTGAGAAGATAACGACAGTGCTGGACGGGCTAACGATTGATGCTGATAATGTCGTGAGTAATGCGGATAAGAGCGTAGAGATAGCGGGCAATCAGAAGGATGCGGCGAGCCTTGCGTCCGAGCAGTTCGGGGCTATATATGACGGCGTGACAAGGCTTGATGTGGATGCAAAGGAGATAAATGACCTAGTAGATAAGCTTAACGGTGCGAATAACGGCATAGCTGACAATGTGTCTTCACTTTCGGCTGCGTCCGAGCAGATATCGGCGTCGACAAGAGAGGCTACGGAGAGCAGCAGCAAGAATGTCGAGCTTATAAGCAATTTCCAGATACTTATGGCGGAGATAAGTACGATGGTATCGGAGCTTAAGACAAATAATAATGCCTCACAGGGATGATAACCGTGCTGACCTCAGAGACAAGGAGTCAGAAGTTGAAAATCAGCCTTTTCAGAGTGAATCCACGGAAGCGTTATTGCCGTCCTGAATGGTTGCGTGTATAATTCCTATTTATGAAGCGGAATATAGTAAGGATAATTTTCTTCCTCATAGCCTTAGGATGCTTCGGCTATGTAGGATGGTATTATTATGACCTTAAGAGAACTGAAAATGATGTTTCTGCGCTGTCTGACAGGATAGGCAGTGATACCTCTGTGCCCGGCGGCAAGCCTGCGGCAGATGCCGAGCATGTTACGGCAGAGGGCAACGGAGAGGAAGAGGTTCAGAGAGTGTTATATGTGCTCTCTGATTTCGAGCCACTTCTTGATAAGAATCAGAACATAATCGGCTGGATCACCATAGACAATACGAAGATAAACTATCCTGTCATGCAGTCCTTAAATGGTGACAGCAATTACTATCTCGACCATAACTTCGATCAGCAGGAGGATAAGAACGGCTCCTTATTCATGGATGACAGATGCGATGTGATCAAGCCTACTGCAAATCTTATCATATACGGACATCACATGAGAAGCGGGGCGATGTTCGGAGACCTTGATAATTATAAGTCGGAGAGCTATTACAAGGAGCACCCGTATATAAGGTTCAACAGCATATACGAGGTCGGCGTATGGCAAGTCATGGCGGCGTTTGAGTCGAAGGTTTATTCCGATACGGACATAGGCTTCAGATACTATGACTTCATAGACCCTGATAATGAAAAGGACTTCATGGCTGGAGTGAAGAACATGAAGGCTCTCTCCATATACGACACAGGCGTGAATGCACAATGGGGCGACAGGCTGATCACGCTTTCCACCTGCGACTACGAGCAGGACAACGGAAGGTTCGTGGTCGTGGCGAAGCTTGTTGGGACTTGAAAAGATATTTTTATCTTATTATCAGGCATTCGGTTCATGAGCAGAAAGATCAAAAGGGAAAAGACAAGCGAATACAGGGCTTCTAATGCGCTGCTAAGATCTATCAGGTGGGTCACGGATGTCTATCTTATTTTACTTATATGCATATATCCGTTTGTGATAAAGCCAGGGTATGCATCGACATCATTCATGAAGTATAAGTTCCTGACTGGCATATCGTATTATCTTGATTTAGGCTTCATTGTGGTTCCGACTTTCATACCTATTGTTATTACGTTAGCCACTTTTGGAATGATAAAATATCTGAAAGAGACGAAAAAGAGTATATTTGTTTTTATTAAGGAGATAAGGCTTTCAGCTCCTGATATCGCAGTCCTTATTTATATGATATCTTTGTTGCTATCTTCGCTTGTAGCCTCAAATAAGAAAGAGTTGCTCTGGGGGTATCCTACGTGGAACATGGGGCTTGCTTCGCAGGTGCTGTTTATCTGTCTGTATTTTATTATCTCACGTTTTTTCAACCTTTATGAGTTAGAGCTTATGACATATGCCACTCTTGTATCATCAGCGGGGGTATTTATTATAGAGATACTTCAGAAGCTGGGAATTAATGCGTTTGGTCTATACGATGGCAAGAAAATGGTAAACAGAATGGTATCTACTATCGGTAATATCAACTGGTTTTCTTCATATAATACATTTTTTATAGCTCTGAGTGCTTTCATAGTATGTTACTTCGATAAATCCACAAAAATATATAAGGCAGGAATTTTTCATCTGATAATAAGTTCGGCAAGCCTTGTTACTCAAAATTCTGATAGTGCGTTTGCCGGTTTATTCATGCTTATGTCGGTTCTTTTAGTGTGTACCAGTGACAGCATGGATAGAATGATGGCATTCATTGAAACGATTCTTGTTGTATTATTGACCTTCAGGTCTGTAGGTTTTGTAAGGTATCTAAGAGGAGATAATGCAAGCATTATGGCAGATCTTTCTATAATTATGACGCAAGGAATTATAATGTGGGTTCCTATAACAATTTTGATAGTTGTATATATTTATCTTTTTTTTAGGCGTAAGCGAGGTAATGCATTCAATCCCCATATATCCGGATTCATGCCTAAAGTGATTATATTAATGCTCGTATTGATCCTTACGGGATGTGTCACATATATAATAATAAATACAAACGGATTACTTCCGGAAAAGTATTCCAGCGATAGTCGTTATTTATATTATGATATGTACTGGGGAAGCAAGAGAGGTGCATTATGGCGTGATACGGTTATGTCTCTTAAAGAGGAATTTAAGGCAGAGCCTTTGAAGGTAATCTTTGGGGCAGGAGCTGACCAGTATTATAGCGTCGTTGAGAAGTATGTGTCGGAACAGATAAAGGCAGTTATAAAGAGCGTAGCAACAAATGCACATAATGAATGGCTTACTGCATTCGTGAATTATGGGATTATTGGCGGAATTGCATACAGTGGTATTTTTATTTCATCATTAGTCAGATATGCGAAGCATAGACGCATCTTGCCTTATGTTATAGCAGTCGCAGGATGCATTGCTGCGTACATGGCTCATAATATGTTCTCTTTCCAGCAGTTCGTATGCACGCCGTATGCCTTCGTTGCTTTGGGGATTGGAGAGCAGATAATAAGAACCGGATATAAGGGATTGGAGGAAGGCTTGTAATGTTAGCTTTGATGAAATAAGGTACAGGAAAGTACGGAGAGGAAGTGTTATAAAAAGGAATTATTATTTAAAGAACAAATAACAGACTAATTTATGGTATGATATAGTCATGAATGTAAAGTTATTTATAGAGCTTTTTGGATATTTCGGCTCGATGCTCGTCGTGGTGTCGATGCTGATGACATCGGTTAAGAAGCTTAGGATCGTAAATACCACGGGCAGCGTTATATTTATGATATATGCGCTTATAATTCGCTCGTATCCTACGGCGCTGATGAATTTCTGCCTTGTGATGATAAATATATGGCAGCTTATTCAGCTTGGGAAGAAGGAGAGGCATTTCCAGCTTATTAAGGTCAGCGCGGGTGAGGGGATGATGAAATACCTGCTTGAGCATTACAGGGAAGATATATTGAAGTACTTCCCTGATGCTGCGATAGAGGTATCAGACGACTGCGACCAGGCTTATATTGTCACCTGTGACACGATTCCTGCGGGGATTCTCTTGGGAAACGAGACGGAGAAGGGAACGGTGCGGATAATAATTGATTATGCGACTCCGGCATATCGTGATGCTTCTGTCGGCAAGTTTCTTTATAAACACCTTACGGAATATGATATAGACAGGCTCGTATTTTCAAGTAAATCTCAGGGGCATGAGGAATACATGAAGGAGATGGGCTTCGTACAAAGTGATGCGGGGTATGTGAATGAACTGCGTGACTAAGAGGTTTTAAAATGCTTTTAGGGGACATCAATAAGGACGACAATATAATAATTTCCTTTGACATAGGCGATAAGCATTTTGATTTCACTACATCGCTTTTACGCAAGGTGGATAAAAATGACCCTTTATGCACTATATATACCGATCCTATAACTATCCATGGGAATAACCTGCATATTGATAATAAGAGATGCCTGAATCAGAGGATAAATTATCATAATCAGAAATCGGGCAGAAACCATACATGGAAGGATCCTAAGATAGAATATGTGGGCAAGCCCAGAGGTCATTATGTCATAAAATGCCCGTCTGACAGCATACCTGAGAACAGGAGGAGCGCCTTACGTGTACCAATAAACTATAAGGCAAGCTGTACGATGAGCGACCTACAGGGAAAGTATCCCTGTACGGTATTTGATGTGTCTGTCATGGGTGTTGGTATAAATATAGACATCGCTCTTGCCGAGAAGAATCCTATGCACAGACTGGTGTATACGAAATTTAAGGACGAATATTTAAATAAGGACTTCTATATAACCGCAAAGGTTCTACATGCGACCCAGCTGGACATCAAGACAGTGCGATGCGGGTGTGAGATCATATCCGTTGAGCCGTCTATAAATGAATATATCAATATCAAGCAGATGCACAGCCTTGCAAAGGCAGGTCTATACGAGGAGTCAGAGAATAAAAAATCGAATGCTTCCGAAGATAATGACGGTATAATGAGCGATAATGACGCTGGTTCCATGCCCGATACCGAAAAGAAGGATCATGAGGCGGACTTCAGTGAAAAATTCAAGCGGGACCACCCGATATCCTTCATAGATCATGGAGATATCTGCCCTATATGCGGTCAGGGCAATCTGACTCTTATAGACGGAGCCTATGTCTGCTCAGCCTGTGAATCTATCATAGAGCCATGACCAGGCAATAAATACTGCCTATCGCCGTAAAGTCATTTATTCACAGGCACAACCGAATTGATTAAAACTTCTCACTAGTGCATCTTTTCTCTGTTTGTGATATTATTAATATGTATTGCCATTTTACAGCAGGGTAGAAGAGGTCATTTCTCATGCTAAAGCGCAGGAAGGCTACACTATGAAAAAATATGATACCTGCAAGGGTGATTTCGCTAAACTAGGTCCTGTCACAGATGGAAACGAGGCGACGGTTTCTGTTGCTTCGGATATTGAGAGACCTCTTACCTTAGAGCTTTTCTCAAAGAAAGACAGGAAACGTCTTTATTCCATACATTATCCCAAGGATTACCGTGTGGGGGCGGTGCATTCTGTCACCGTGAAGGGGATCGATCCTAAGAACTATCTATATAAGCTTAAATCAGGCAGGCAGGAATATATCGATCCATATATTAAGAGCATAGACGGAAATAATAAATTCGGAAGGCGCGACGGCATAGGCGGATTTGAGACGCCCGTGACTGATATAAAGCATAAGAGTCCTCATATAGAATGGGAGGATATGATACTTTATCTGCTCAATGTCAGGGCGTTTACGATGGATAGCTCGTCAAAGGTAAAGAATGCCGGAACCTTTGACGGATTAAAGGAGAAGATACCCTATATCAAGAAGCTTGGCGTGACATCCATCCTTATGCAGCCGGCGTATGATTTTGATGAGATAACGGAACAGAAGTCGGAGATCGGCAGCAAGCAGAGGCTTAATCTCTGGGGATACGTGTCGGGAAATTATTTCGTGCCTAAGCCTGCATATTCAGTGGGAAATCCTATAGAAGAATTTGCGAGTCTTGTTGATGAGCTTCATAAGAATAAGATGGAGCTTATAATGCAGTTTTATTTTACGGCGGGCACACAGGCGGGTTTTATTATAGAAGTGCTAAGGTACTGGCTTCTTAATTTTGATGTGGACGGCTTCGAGGTCATGGGTGCGGACCTTCCGTTTAGGGAGATAGCTAAGGATCCTTATCTGCTCGACACTAAGCTTTTATTCACGGAGATAGATATAGATGCGGTATATGGCAGGACAGCTCCTGCTGTCAAGAATATAGGCGTGATGAACGATCCTTTCATGTATGATATGCGAAAGTACCTAAAGGGCGACGAGGATATGCTTTCTTCCGTTTCAAAGCATATACTCGCTAATCCTGAGAGATCTGCTTTAATAAATTATGTCACGACATATTACGGCTTTACATTAAAGGATCTTGTCAGCTTCGAGCGGAAGCATAATGAGAAGAACGGTGAAAACGGCACGGACGGCTCTGATTATAATTATTCGTGGAATTGCGGGGAAGAGGGAATAAGCCGTAAGAAAGCGGTGAATTCGCTCAGGCTTCGGCAGATGAAGAATGCTATGATGCTTCTTCTTCTCTCACAGGGAGTCCCGATGATAAGGTCGGGCGATGAGTTCTGCAATTCCCAGAGAGGGAATAACAATGCATGGTGCCAGGATAACAAGATTTCATACCTTGACTGGAATGATATAGATAAGAATAAAGAATTTTATGATTTCATGCGGTCGCTTATAGCGCTTCGCAAGGAGCATCCGGTGTTTCACGGAAGATATGCCAAGAAGATGTACGATTATATTTCATGCGGCGCTCCTGATGTGTCCTTCCACGGCGAGCAGGCTTGGAACCAGAGCTTTGCGAATTACAACAGGCACTTTGCAGTGATGTATGCCGGCGCATATGAGAAGGCTTCTGCCGGCAGATGTGATGATGATTTCTATATAGCCTACAACATGCACTGGACGGGGCACAGGTTCCACCCGCCTAAGGCGGGAAAGGGCAGGAAATGGGAAATATGCCTTTCTTCCGGCAATGGCAGGGAGTCCGGCATATATGATGCGGATAAGAATGAGCTTGCGGTCTATGCAAGGAGCATAGTGATGCTTAGAGCCATATGACAGGCTTTGCGTTAAAGCTTATAGCCGTAATATCCATGCTCATAGACCATACCGGTGATGTCCTGTATCCGGGACAACTATGGCTTAGATATATAGGCAGGCTTGCGTTTCCGATATACTGTTTCCTGCTGGTAGAGGGCTTCTGCCATACGAGGAATCTAAAGAATTATATGCTCCGCCTGCTTATATTCGGCATTATATCCGAGGTGCCTTTTGACCTTGCTTTCCATGAGAGCTTTATTGACTTCGGTCATCAGAATGTCTTCTGGACGCTGCTTTTAGGGCTTATGGCGATATCCCTTATGAGTATGGTAAAATATGATAATATATACATAAGGTATCTGCTTCAGATGATGATAGCGGTGCCTTTCGGGATAGCCGCCCAGCTTATGCATACGGATTACAGGTGGATAGGGATAGGGCTTATAGCGAGTATGTATATATTTCATAACATCGAGGTACTCAAGGTTGGGGCAGGGGTGGTATTTATGCTTCCGTTTTTTTCAAATCAGATAGAGTATTTCGGGGTGCTGTCATATCTGCCGATTCATTTTTATAATGGCAGGAGGGGATTTGAGAACGGTTTTAGCAAGTGGCTGTTTTATGTGTTCTATCCCGTGCATCTTATGGTATTGGTTATAATTAGGGAGACATTATGGAGATTTTAAAGCATTTTATCACGATAACAGAACACCGCATGGAGGTCGCAAGATGCTGCTTTATGTGCGGGCTGTACTGGCAGGGACTCACCCATGATCTCTCTAAATACTCGCTTACGGAGTTCATGAACGGGGCGAGGTATTATCAAGGCTATAGAAGCCCTAATAATGCCGAGCGGGAGGACAAGGGTTATTCGGAGTCGTGGCTTCATCACAAGGGCAGGAATAAGCACCATTATGAGTACTGGGTTGACTACTGCTCAGAGGTATCGCTTGCGCCTGCGACATCAGGCGGCATGGTGCCTGTAGAGATGCCGAGAAAGTATCTCGTCGAGATGATCTGCGACAGGGTAGCCGCATCCAAGATATATAATAAGGGCAAGTACACATCTGACATGCCGCTAAAATACTATGAGAGATCCATGGATAAGATATTTATGAATGAGGAAACGAAGAAGGAGCTTCATGCTTTCTTAAAGATGATAGCAGTATATGGAGAGGAGAGAACTTTTAAGTTCATAAGGGAGCGCTATCTGAAAGGCAGCTCTAATGACTGGCTTAGGGCATTACAGAAAGTTATTTATGCTTTAGGCGGTACTTATGCATGAGCTTCCTGCAGTAGAGGATCTGATACGGACTCTTGATGAGGAGTCGGAGAATAAGGGCATATCGGAGATTTCAGAGATTCATATAGTCATAGGCGAGCTTTCTTCATATATCGGAGAGTGCGTGCAGATGTACTTCGACTTCTTGTCCGAAGGACATTCCTGTGAGAACGCGAAGCTTGTATTCCATCATAAAAAAGCGAGATTTAAATGCTCATCATGCGGGCATGAGTTTGACCATGAAAAGGATTTTGCCTGTCCCTTATGCGGAGGCGAGGGCAGGATTATAAAGGGCACGGGGAAAGAATTCTTGATAAGCTCAATAAAAACCCCATGATGCTTCGTGATAATGACTGACTTATGACAGCCTGTGTATTATGATGCAGTTTCCCGAGTGAAACTTCTCCATCGGACCATTCATTACTATCGTTCCTTCTTTTAAGTTGATGCGGAAGAAGGAGATAGTGCTTGATTCATTATTTATCGAGAGCAGGAACTTATCATCGTCCGATATCGCTATGTCCTTAGGGAAGTCACCTGATATCGGGAGGGTGAAAAGCTTTGTAAGCATTCCTGTCTTCTCATCCCTGTCAAATGCCGATACGGAATTATCGCCCGCATTAGAGCAGTACATATGCTTACCATCATGCGAAAGCTGTATGGCGTAAGCCGCGGTGTTTCCGGCATGATAATCGTTCACCGTGCTTACTGACTGGATCTTCTCGAAATCCGGCGAGCCGTTATTATCCTTGTAGGAATAGACATCGATTATATTCTTCATCTCGTGAATTATATATGCGAATTTCCCATCGAGAGAGAATTTTATCTGATGTGGGGCGGACTCTATCTCAGACCTTATTATATCCGCAAGAGTGAGCCTGCCTGTAGCGTGGTCAAGCTTATATACCCTTACATGATCCATTCCGACGTCGGTGGCACAGAGATATTTATTGTCTCTCGTCATCTTCACGCAGTCGATGTGCGGCATGAAATTCCTCTCGCCTACCGAGCCGAACCCCTTGTGATATATCTCTTCACAGATTTTATTTATCGATCCGTCTTCTTTAAGTGAAAGGACTGTCACCTTGCCGTCATGGTAGCCTGCCACGAACAGGAACTTATCCTCATAATCCGTTGATATATAACAGCCGCGCATGCCGTTTATGCCGGATTTATTGAGGAAGGTAAGCTCGCCGTCAGGCTCTATGGTATAAGCATGGACACCCTCGTCCGTTATGGAATAAAGCCGCTTACCGCTGTGGGATACCGAAATATATGAAGGATTGGAGATTTCGGTCTCGGCCTTAAACTTGATGCGTCCCTTCTTTGGGTCATAATCATAAAGCCAGATGCCGTGCTTGTGATCCCTCGTGTAGCCTGCGGCGTATACTACGTATTTTGCCTTGCTCTCAGTCTTAGCTTCTGTCTTTACTTTCTTTGCTGTTTTTGCTGCTGCCATTCTGAAATACCTCTTTCATGAAATCAATCTTGTCTCCCAAATGTCCAAGCATAGCATCGGCTACCACGATATTTGCCATAGCCTCGACTACGACTACCGCTCTCGGAACTACTACGGGATCGTGCCTGCCCTTTATTACTATTTCCTTTTGATTTCCGTCCTTATCCACAGTCTTCTGCGGCATGGATATAGACGGAGTAGGCTTTATAGCGCATCTGAATATTATGTCAGAGCCGTCTGATATGCCGCCGAGTATCCCGCCTGAATGGTTAGATGCCTTTATGCTATTACCATCGGAGCCTGCAATGAAAGCGTCATTATTCTGCGAACCGGTGGTAAAGGATACGTTAAATCCGTCGCCTATCTCAACTCCCTTCACTGCTCCGATCGACATTACGGCATGAGAGAGCAGTGCGTCAAGCTTATCGAATACAGGATCGCCAAGTCCCGCAGGAACACCGCTTATGACACACTCAATAACGCCCCCTGCGGAATCGCCTTTTTTCATAAGACTCTGTATATAATCCGAGGCCTTTTCATAAGCTTCATGATCGGGCATGTAAAGGTTATTTATCTCATTAGCATCATAGCTATTTATGGTGACGGGACCGATTGATTTAGTATATGCCCTTGCCTTTATGTTAAAATGCTCTAATAGCTTCGCTGCGACTGCTCCCGCAGCCACTCTTGCGGCGGTCTCCCTGCCCGATGATCTTCCACCACCCCTGTAATCCCTTATCCCGAATTTCTTATCAAAGGTATAATCTGCATGCCCCGGTCTGTAGATATCGGCAATGTCGCTGTAATCCTTTGAGCGCTGGTCTTTATTGTATATGATAATAGCTATGGGAGTGCCGGTTGTCTTACCCTCAAAGATTCCCGACACTATCTCCGGAGCATCGTCTTCATTCCTTGCGGTAGTAAACTCAGACTGTCCAGGCTTACGCCTTGACATATAAGGAATCAGGTCGTCCTCAGACAAGACTAATCCCGCAGGACACCCGTCTATGACGCATCCTAAAGCCTTGCCATGCGATTCCCCGAAGGTCGTCACTCTGAAATTTTTACCAAAACCAGAACCCGCAGCCATGAAAATATTTTGACCTTTCACCATTTAAAAACATATTATATAATAGTATGATGCTAGGGTCAAAAGGTACAAATCCGATTGTGCTTGCACAAATAGGATTTGGAACTTGTGACCCGCCCGGACATGAGGAAGTAGCAATTTGCGTAGCAAATTAGCGGATTCCGAATGGACGGAGCATGGCGGGAGC
>JAFTAP010000048.1 GCA_017455525.1 Lachnospiraceae bacterium | reverse complement strand
GCTGGATGAGATTGCTAGGAAGACCAAGGCGAAAAAGGAGGTCGGGGTAAGGTATATGAAAAGCTGGGAAATAGAGCAGGAGCTTCTTGAAGAAGGGCGTGCAGAAGGAAGAGAGGAAGGAAGAGAAGAAGGAAGAGAGCAGCAGAGGCTGGAGGATGCAGAGACCATAAGCGGATATCAGAACCGAATTACAGCTTTGCAGACAGAGATTGCATCTCTTCAAGCCGAGCTGGAATCCCTGAGGGCTCAGAATGATATATATAATGGGAGGCTATGACCAAGGTCATAGATCAGAGCATAGCTATGGCATCATGGTGAAACTCAAGGCTTCTGGACTCTTGGATGAGAATGGAAGCGAATAAAGCTGTCTATTTGTCGAAATACTGCATATAGTGTATAATAACCCGGATTGCAACAGGATGTTGTGTTGTAATCCGGGTTTTTATGTAATAAAATAAAATCGGGTATAAAGATTTAAGGATGATATGCCGATATATGATATGAATAGGTGCATTGTGCCTTTTTGCATTATTAATTATGAGGATAAACAGTACCCTTGGACGCAAGGATGCATAAACAATACGGGGTGTAGGGCAAGGCGCATTATTGCGAGAATTTTTTATGGTTAAGGACTAGTGTTATTCTATGGATTTAATGATAGTTCGAGAACTGATCAAAAAAGGAAATTTATTGTGGAGTGTCCATTGTGTAGCAAAGATGCAGGAAAGAGGTATAAGCAGGAAAGATGTATTGAACTGCATATCATCTGGCGAAATAATAGAGGATTATCCAGATGACTATCCTACACCTAGTTGTTTGATTTTCGGAATGAAAGAGAATGGTGAAATAATACACACAGTAGCGGGGTGTGATGGAGAGAAGGTATATATAATCACAGCTTATAAACCTAATAAAGATAAGACGGTTTTTGAAGATGATTTGAGGACAAGAAAGGACAGATGATATGTGTTTTTATTGCAAGTGTAAAGAGACAAAACAAAGTATCAATACACATGTAGTTACAACTGAAAACAGTGTAATAGTGATTAAAGATGTGCCTTGCCTGGAATGTGCACAATGTGGGGAGAAATACTACACAGATGAGATTATGGGGAAGTTGGAGAACGTAGTCGAACAGGCAAAGAAAATGTCTGGAGAAGTATTCGTGACAGAGTACAATAGAGCTACAGCTTAGGTTAAAAGCATGATAAGCGGTTTATATATTCGTTGATCAGCTTTAGTGAGGTTTATATAGCTTAATGACGAACTGTCGTCAATGTTGCATGAGTTTAGGGGATATTAGGATTAAAAGATATGAACACAAAGTAATCTACCAAGAGGAATGACGAGGTAACAGATAGTATGGTAGGCGGTACATGAAGAAGGATGGAGATTAGACAAGAATTTTGATGTATTAGGATTAATTAATGATTAATGAATACTTATTAAAAGAAAAAAAAATAAATATAGATAAGATGATGGAGTTTTGTGAAGATGGGATAGTCTGTTCTGTTAAAGATTTAAAAGACGACATATTTCACATAGTTTCTTATTGCTCTGAAGGCGAAACATATGAGGACGCGATTAAACTCTCAAAAATAAACGAAGAACTAAAACATCGCAAACCAATTGTTTTATTGAATGAAGCGTCTGATTATTTTATAAAGGAGTTATTTCCATTAGTTAATCGTTTTGAAAGGCTTTTAAGAAAAACATTGTACCTTTATGATGCCCTATTAGGTAATAAAAAAAATATAAGCAGACTTGAGGAAAAGGGGCTCGGAGAGGTATTTAATATGATTATGACCGATCCTGTTTTTGATAATAAAATAAAAGGATTTGTTAACGAGACCAGACGCTTTACCAAGAGACAACTTATAAAAGAAATAAATACTATTCAAGAAGAAAACCAATGCGCTTGAAAAAATGTTAGATACTTATGACAGAATACAAGATAATTTCTCAATGCTGAAACCGTACATTGATTCAGTTTATAAAATGATGATACCAGTAAATGATACGATGAGTAAGATGCAACACTCGTTAGAAAATGCTGGGTTGATGAAATAATTGCATTACTGATAGGTTAGTATATTTGTAAATATGAAGGAGCAGTGGAAATGGCTACGAATAAGAAATCTACTAAGAAAAATTCGAGAAAACACGGCAGGAGATACTTGAAGAAGGCAGCAAGGAGAACTATTGCGGCGCTTCTTATGGTGACGGCGCTGGTGGTGGCGGCTATTCCGGCTACACCAGGTCAGGCGGCCAATTCAGGAAAAAATGATACAACTATTTTCGGCTTTGATGATAATTATCATAAGTTTTACTTTAAAGAAGTTACGGATGGTTTATCTTTAGTGGGCGTTGAGGATACGGATCCTCTTGCTACTGGAAAATATGATGTACCAAAATCAATAGATACTGCTAGCTCGATAGGTAGAGGTGTTTTAAATGTTGTTGCTGTTGATACGGAGACGTTTAAGGATAATAATTCTGTTTCCCAAGTCAATCTGCCAGATTCTGTTAAGGTAATAAATGATGCTGCTTTTCAGAATTGTAAAAACTTAAAATCTATAGTTGGTGCTGGAGTTGAGACGATTGAGAATGATGCGTTTAGGGGCTGTGAGAGCTTGGGAAAGGAGATAGTTCGTTTTTCTTCGACCTTAAAGAAAATAGGCAGTTATGCTTTTTATCAGTGTAAGAGTATCAGTAGCATTCCTTCTGATTATGTTGAGCAATATGGCGACTATGCTTTTGCAGAAAGCGGCTTGTCACAGACGTTGGATATAAAAGGACCTAGTTCGGGTACTGTGACTGTACAATCAAATACATTTGCTAATACTAGTGTTAATGCAATTACTTTTGCTGATACAGTTACTGTAATAGAGGCAGATGCTTTTGTGAACTGCACAGCATTGGCTACCATTACTTTACCAGCTAAAATTACACGTTTAGATGGAAAAGCTTTCGAGGGTTGTTCCGGAATTACTAGCTATGTAGAAATACCAGGTACTCTGAATACATTAGAAGCTGGAACGTTTAGTGCTTCGAATAGTATACCATATATAAAACTTAATAATAGCGGTACATCAAATAATAATGATATTGAAATTAAAGATGGTGCTTTTAACGATGACGTTAAGAAAAAGACGTCGTCATTCTATGTTGAAGGCTATAGATTAAATCAAAACAATCCGGATAATCATACTAAAGCATTTGATTATTGTTTATCTAAAGGGATTAAGTATAAGAGTCCGGATGACGAATGGACTACAAGTGCATTTACAGTTAGGGCTAGTGACGGCAAATTAATGGATTTTGATTATGATACGTATGGATCTGCTGGTGTTTTTATTCCTAAAACTGTATCAATGAACAATTCGGAAAGTCTTATTACTGTACAAAGTATAGACAAGGATGCTTTCAAAAGGGTCAAGTCTACGGGGAGTATATCATCGATTGTGGTTCCAGAAACAATTACTTCGATAGATGACTATGCCTTGAATATATCAAGTTTAAGCTATGTTCAGTTTGATTCAAAAGACACTAAACTTAGTGGAGATAATGCACTACCTAATGAGACGATTGCACCTAGTTTCTTTGTCCTTAGTATGGCAGAGAATGATTGTGAGCCATATTTGTATTGTATGAATCACACAATAGATTTCAAGGGGTATGGGAATATTGATGGTAGTAAGAGTAGCCCTTATGTGATTGTAAAAGGAGAAAGTCCTTATGTGTTATATGGTGTTGCAGGTAATACTACTTCAGAGGCGATAACAACCAAGCCCTCAGTAGCAGAGATATTATTGCCGTCTGGAATACATGAGATTAGTAATACTATTTTTAGAGGTGATGATACATTAAGAAGGATTAGAATGGATGGAATTCAAGTTATTAATGACTATGAATTTAGAGCATGTGAAAATCTAAATGAGGCAAATCTTAATTCTACAGATTTGAGATTAATAGGTGCTTTGCCATTCTTTGGAACAAATTTGACAAGTGTCTCAATTAATGAATTTAATCCCTATTGTTATTCAGATAAAGAGAAGGGGATTATTTATGCTCCTGTAAGTTCGTCCGATTCTAACTTGACGATAGTGGAGGCATTGGAAAACAATCCTTCGGGATCGTATACAGTTCCCAATAAAATTGAACTTAATGGGAAGAGTGTTCAGGTTACACAAATTAATGACTATGCTTTTTCTAGGAATAAGAATCTTAGAATTTTTTCAACAGAGGGGTCTAATATCAAGAAAATACCGGCATATTGTTTTGTAAGTGCAAACTCAATTACTGATATAACTTTGGGGGTAAATGTAGGATCAATAGGAGATGGTGCATTCCAAAACATGAGATCTCATTCTTCAGACAATCAAACGCCACTAATTAGAGCTTATAATGAATTTATTAATTATGGAGAAAAAAGAAGTAAATTTGATTATCATACTAATGCTAAAGAAGAACCATATTATTTTAGAAGTAAAAGTGCGAAAGATATGACATATATTTTATGTACAGGTGATGGTGAGGATTCATCTGATACAAAAGATAATCTGATTTACTTAGGTACAATTGATGCTGAAAAGAGGGTTTCGTTATCTCAATGTAGTATACATATTAATAATAAGACTAAAGAATTACCTAGTGATGGAACAGCAGTGTCTTGGAAAGCTGGGACATCTGATGATGGTTCTGTTTGTGATTTCTATGTGGATTATTCATATGTAGATGAAGATACAAATAAGGAAATGAAGAGAACTTTAGAGCCAGGAGAAGATTATGAACTGGTTATTGATAAAACACAATTAACAAAAGCACAGGTTGTTCCATTTTCTATTACTGCACTTGGTCAAACATATACAGGTACAAAAGGGGGAGCTTCATTTACAATAGTGGAGACAGGATCAGATAATCCATTAAGTGAGTATATGATTGTGATTAGAAAGGAAAGTGACCCTAAGCAATTAACCAATGGAAAGGCCACATGGACTGCTTCCTCATCGAAGACAAAAGGAGACTTTTGTGTTGTTAATATGAATGATGATACGGATATTCTTTTGCCTGGAAAACATTATGAATGGGATCCGACTTATTTTAAAGAGGAGGGCTCTCAAAAATTTACTGTGACTGGAACAGCCGGCTCTTCATATGAAGGAGGAACGATAATTGGCTATGCTAATATAAATGATGGGACTTCTGATAATAATCTATTATCACAGAACTATGAAATAAAACCGGCAAATGGTATTTTATTCGCTGATTATACTGGAAAGCCAATATCGCTTGATGCAGTAGGCACAAATACTGGTGTAGATCCATATTTCTATGTTCAGAAGAAAGGAGCAACAGGAACTGACGATATTCTTAATCCTAAGAGTGATTACACGTGGGTTTGGGATGGAACAAATGATCAAGGAAGTAAAACGGATGCTAATACATATCCCTTTACTATTACTGGGACGGTAGGGACATCATATGAAGGTACGCTTTCAGGAAGTCTTACAATTAATGCATCTAGCTCATCATCTACCTCATCATCTAGTTCATCTTCTAAATCTAGTGGAAGTAGTAGTGAACCCCCTAGTTCGTTGTCTGTGAACCTAATACTTAACGGTCCTGACAGGAGCGCTGTAGATAATCCCAAGAATAAGTACAGCAACACTTTCCAGTACTGGAATGAGGGTAAGCCGAAAGTTAGGTATATCCTGGATAAGGTGAATGGTACGGAGCTTACAGAGGGCACTGATTATAAGGTCAAAGGATATGGAACCGTGTCACCCGGACTGGGTAAAGCTACCGGATATGTTCAGATACAATTTAAGGGTAGTTATGCCAAGGAGCTTAAGAGCAGGAATGAGGGGACGATACAGAATTTCTACTATGATATAAAGAAGGATTTATCTAAGAATACCTCGGATGACGGAACGAAGTCCGTGACCATTCAGGTTTCAGAGGCTACTATTGACAGTGATGACAATATAGAGGCTACGGTTGCGCTTACTGATGCAACAACAAGTACTGACCTGGTTAAAGATACTGATTATTTACAGGGGTCGTTTAAGAAGACCTCTGCGCATCATGCCGATGTGAAGATTACTGGTAAGGGCGATAAGTATGTAGGCACTTATACTTATAATTTCCGCATGGAAGAGAAATCAGAAAGCTCAAGTGGCGGTTCCAGCTCAAGTTCTTCGGCAAGGTCTTCTTCTAGTTCTGCTGCGTCGGGTTCGAGCAGTTCGGCGGGTGGTTCCGGTACTTCGGGAACCGGTGGTTCAGGTGGTTCAAGAGGTACAAACTCCGGCACAACTGTCGTGAACAGGAATTACTATAACAGCGGTAACGGCGGTTCGGTGGATGAGCTTGAAGATATGCTTAGGGCTGCGCATATTGATGCCATAAATGGCGGTACGGCTGACGGTTATCAGGTTAATATCACGAAGAGCGATGAGGCGGAGGCATCATTCAGAGAGGCGCTATTAAGGAGATACGGAAGCCTTGATAATATCCGCTACTTCTCTATGGATATCGACGTGAAGGATGAGAATGGCAACGACATAGACACGACGGGAATTTCCGTGACGCTTACGCTTCCTCTGCCGACATCTATGGAGGCTTATGGCACTAATAACAGGGTGGCCACGGTTGACGGAGCAGGGGATCTTGAGGACCTTAACGTGCAGTTCTCGACCTTGGAGGGCAGACCTTGCGCGACCTTTGTGGCTCCGCACTTCTCGCCTTACGGATTCTATGTTGACACATCGAATCTTGCGATAGGGACGCTTGACAATACGCCTAAGACCGGAGATCCGATCTCGCCTAAGTGGTTCATAAGCTTTGGGCTTGCGGCACTTTCGATTTTCTTGTTCCTTAAGAAAGACCCGAAGCCGCAGGCACAGGCGGCGTAAGTTCTTATTTGTGTAGACATGTGACTGCCATGCTGATGCGACCTAGGTTGTGTCACGCATGGCAGTATGTATGATTGTATAGGGAGAGAAGGAGCAGATGGGAATATATCTTAATCCTGGCAATGAGAATTTTAAGCGAACGCTAACATCTGAAATATATATTGACAAGACTCTAATGATTCGGGAGACGAATCATTTTATTGACACAGGGAATAACTATGTCTGTGTTTCCAGACCCCGCAGGTTTGGCAAGACCATGGCGAGCGAGATGCTCTCGGCGTATTATTCCAAGGGATGTGATTCAAGTGAGGTTTTCAAGCCTTATAAGATTGCGTCTGACGCTTCGTATGAGGGCAAGCTGAACAAGTATAACGTGATAAAGATAGATGTAAATAGCGAGTATCAGAATGTAAGGGATAAGGATAAGCTTATTTCTACCTTGACAGATGAAATAAAGAGAGAACTCAAGGCGGAATTTAGGGACGTACCCATAGAGGATGACGACTCGCTTGCTAAGTCCATGCTTAGGATTTATGAAGCCACTGGCGAGACTTTCGTTATTATAATGGATGAATACGACGTATTGGTTCGGGAGAGGGTGAGCCAAGGCTTGTTTGACGAGTACCTTAGCTTCCTTAATGGTATGTTCAAGAGCACCACCGTGCGTCCTGCCATATCGCTTGCGTACCTTACAGGAATACTGCCGGTGGTAAGGGACAAGATACAGTCGAAGCTTAATAATTTCCAGGAATATACGATTTTATTTGCCGAGAATCTTGCGGAGTACATAGGTTTTACATCCGAGGAAGTGCGAAATCTTTGCAGGGAATGGGGGGCTGATTTCAAAGAATGTAAGAGATGGTATGATGGATACAGCCAGCAGGGGATAGAAATATATAATCCCAAGTCGGTTGTCGAGGCGGTAAGAACCAAGCGATACTCGAACTATTGGAGCAAGACTTCGTCCTATCAGGCTATTACCGATATGATAGAGATGAACTTTGATGGAACCAAGGACGACATCATAAGGATGCTTGCGGGCGAGTCCGTCGAAGTGGACACGGATGGTTTCTTGAACACTATGACGGATTTCAAGATAAAGGATGACGTGTTTACCTATTTGATTCATCTTGGCTATCTTGCATATAACCTTGATGACGAGACCTGCCGTATTCCCAACTGGGAGATTAACAAGGAATGGCAGAGGGCTATTTCAAGACAGGCGGACTATTCGGAGACAAATAAGCTCATCAAGGCTTCAAGGGAATTGCTGGATGCCACGATTCGAGGCGATTCGGATGCGGTTGCTGCAGCCCTCGATATAAGCCATGTCCATGTGACAAGTAATCGCAGCTACAATAACGAGGATGCGTTGCAGAGTGCGATTTACCTGGCTTATATTTATGCCTTGAACGAGTATACTATAATAAGGGAAATGACGGCGGGACGTGGTTTTGCGGACGTTGTGTTCGTTCCTTTTGCGTCCGGGCGACCTGCCATGATAATAGAGCTTAAGAGAAATGAATGCACGGAGAGTGCCATAGCGCAGATACGGGGCAAGAGGTATTTTGATTCGCTGGCGCATTACATGGGCGACCTGCTTTTCGTAGGCATAAATTATGATGAGAAGGAAAAGACGCATACCTGTGAGATTGAGAGATTTGAGAAGGAATAAGAAAAGAATAGCCTTGATACTCTGCATCACTCTGGTGACCTTTCTTATGATGCCCGGGACGGCTTTTGCCAAGACTGTACCGAGAGAGAAGTACATGAATGACAAGACTATCACGGATCTTGTATTGGATGGTGATATTACTTCAATAGGCGCCAGAGCTTATTATGGCTGCACTAATCTGGAATCTGTCGTCATACCTGAGGGTGTGAAGAGCATAGGAGAGTCAGCTTTCGCGATGTGCCCTAATCTCAGCTATGTGTCAATCCCGTCTACGGTGAAGCATATAGAACCGGGGGTTTTTGCGGGGGATACTTCGCTTAGCACTTTGAATTTCCCCAGGGGAAATGATAATTTTTATTTTGTGTCGGGAGCTCTTTATAATCCCAAGGGCACGAGGCTCATATCTTATCTTCCGGGCAAGAGCTATAGCTTCTATGACATGCCGGATCAGGTCAAGTATGTCGATAATTATGCCTTCTGGGGAGCGACTAATCTGAAGAAGGTCTATGTGTCGCCTAATGTAGAGACGATATCGCCCTATGATTTCGCTTACTGCACGGGGCTTCAGTATATATTCCTGCCGGAGTCGGTGGAGTCGATACAGGAGTATGCTTTCCGCGACTGCAAGAACCTTAAATATATTTATACTGAAGGCAATAAGATAGCTATTGATGAGACGGCCTTCAAGAATGCGAATAAGGTGCAGACAGTTTCAGGCTCTAATCTGGTGGTCTTCAATGCTGACTGCTATGTTGACGGTGAGGACGAAGAAGCGGAGGCTATGCGGCAGGAAGCGGAGGCGCATGAGGATGGAAACAGGACTCCTGCGGAAACTTCGTCAGGTTCTCCTTCGGTAGATAATGTATCCGATCTGGAGAGGGCAAGGCAGGTTGCCAGGAATTCTCATATTACTTCCAATACGCATCCTGGGAATAACTTCGGCGTCGTGGATTCCAAGAAGACGGATACGGCAAGCGAGACGATAGAAAAAAATAATACGGAAAGCTCAGGCAGCTCTTCTACAGGCGGTACTTCGAGTACAACGAGTACATCAAGCACGTCAACTACATCGAGCACGAGCAGTACTTCAAGTTCGAGTAGCACGTCGAGCAGCAGTTCATCAGGTTCGACAGCCGGCTCAAGTGGAAGTACGTCGAATTCCTCATCAAGCGTGAGTGGTAATTCTTCATCAAGCAGCACAGTGAGTGGGAACAGTTCCGGCTCAACGATGAGTTCCGGCTCGTCTTCGAGCGCTTCATCAGGCGTTACGAGGATTATAAATAATAATTACTATGATACCAGCCCTGATGTAAGCAGTCAGCTTGACGAGTATCGGAGACGGCTTACGGAGAAGCTATCGGGACCTTACACCGGAAACTACTACGGCTCGCTTAACGGAAACAGCGGAAGCTCCGGCACATCGAAGAAGAATATAACGATAAACCTACCCAGCGGGTATTGAGAAATGGTATAATAAGTTTATAGGAGTCTTGCAAGGAGGATAAATATGAATATGAGAGAGAACGCAAGGTTTATAAAAGGTCTGCGCCGGATGGGATGGACAGATACCGAAATAAATGATTTCGCTCTATATCTTGAGGACGGAGACGAGACATTTTTTGAAAATATGAAAAAAGAAGAACAGGATAAGGATAAGAAGTAAATGGAAAAGATTAAGATGACTACGCCCTTGGTCGAGATGGACGGGGATGAGATGACAAGGATTTTATGGAAGTATATCAAGGAGGACTTGATAGAGCCTTTCGTGGAGCTGAAGACGGAGTATTATGACCTTGGCATGGAGCACAGGGATGAGACGGACGATCAGGTTACTGTCGATTCTGCCAATGCTACTCTGAAATACGGCGTTGCGGTTAAGTGCGCCACTATAACTCCCAATCAGGCTCGCGTGGATGAATATAACTTAAAGAAGATGTATAAGAGCCCGAACGGTACTATAAGGGCGATACTTGACGGCACGGTTTTCCGTGCTCCCATAGCGGTTAAGGGCATAGAGCCAAATGTGAAGACATGGAAGAAGCCCATAACCCTTGCCCGTCATGCCTACGGAGATGTGTATAAGGACACGGAGATCAGGATAGAGGGAGCGGGCTCGGCGGAGCTTGTATTTACCGATGCAGACGGTCATGAGATCAGGGAGAAGGTCTTTGATTTCGAGGGTCCCGGCGTGTTGCAGGCTATGTATAATGTGGATGCATCGATTGAATCCTTTGCGAAGACCTGCTTTGAGTATGCCTTATCAACTAAGCAGGATCTCTGGTTCGCATCTAAGGATACCATATCGAAGAAATATGACGGACAGTTCAGGGATATATTCCAGGAGATGTATGATAAGGAATATAAGGAGAAGTTTGAGAAGGCGGGCATCACTTATTTCTACACATTGATAGATGATGTGGTGGCTCGCGTCATGAAGTCCGAGGGCGGATTCATCTGGGCATGCAAGAATTATGACGGCGACGTCATGAGCGATATGGTAAGCTCAGCCTGCGGCTCGCTTGCACTTATGACTTCCGTGCTCGTGTCGCCTAAAGGGGTATACGAGTACGAGGCGGCGCATGGCACGGTGCAGAGGCATTATTACAAGCATCTGAAGGGTGAGGAGACCTCTACTAACCCTGTGGCTACGATATTCGCATGGTCGGGGGCTTTCAGGAAGAGGGGAGAGCTGGATAAGCTTCCGGAGCTTATGGACTTTGCGGATAAGCTTGAGAAGGCTACGCTTTCTACTATAGAGTCCGGGTATATGACGAAGGATCTCGTAAATCTTACGACTATGAGCGATATCCATGTCTGCAATACGGAGGAGTTTATAAAGAAGATAAGGGAAAGTCTGGAAAGACTCATCTGATCCCTTGATATTACAGGTATCCAATGTAACTAAAGCCTTTGACGGCAATGAGATCCTGACGGACTGCTCTTTTCATATCGAGGAGAATGAGAAAGCGGCTCTCGTCGGGGCGAACGGTACGGGAAAGAGCACTCTGCTTAAGATAATAGCCGGAGTGCTTAGTTTAGATTCGGGAAATATAACCTTTAAGAACGGTGCGTCTTTCGGCTATCTTGCGCAGCAGGAGGCGGTAAGCTCTGATAATACCATCTGGGATGAATTAGTCACGGTGAAGCAGCATCTGCTTGACGAGGAAGCCGAGATTAGGCGGCTTGAGCAGGAGATGAAGAAGGTTTCCGGTGATGAACTGGACGCTGTCATGGAGAAATATACCCGCCTCACGCATGATTTCGAGCTTAATAATGGTTTCGCCGTTAAATCAGAGATCACGGGCGTATTGAAGGGATTGGGTTTTTCCGAGGATGAGTTTGATAAATCCGTAGGGACGCTTTCGGGCGGTCAGAAGACGAGGGTGGCGCTTGCAAAGCTCTTACTTACGCACCCTGATCTTATAATGCTTGACGAGCCTACCAATCATCTCGATCTGTCTTCCATAGAGTGGCTTGAGGGCTTCTTACAGGGATATCGTGGGGCAGTGATAGTCGTGGCTCATGACAGGTATTTCCTTGATAAGATCGTGTCTAAGGTCATAGATGTAGATGACGGGAGAGCGAGAGTATACGCCGGTAATTATTCTGCTTTTTCGGAAAAGAAGCGTGCCTTACGGGAGGCAGAGCTTCGGGCGTACTTGAATCAGCAGGAGGAGATACATCATCAGGAGCAGGTCATAGAGAAGCTTAAGTCCTTTAACCGTGAAAAGTCGATAAAACGGGCGGAGTCAAGGGAGAAGCTGCTTGATAAGATTGATCGTATCGAGAAGCCGAAGGAGCTTGATGATGCGATGAAGCTTAAGATCACGCCGTCTATCGTGTCGGGGCGTGACGTGCTTGATATTGATTCACTTGGTAAATCATATCCGGGTAATCCATTATTTTCTGATGTTTCCATGCATATAGACAGGGGCGAGAGGGTCGCCGTCATAGGAAATAACGGAACGGGCAAGACTACGCTTCTTAAGATACTGACGGGACTTGAAAGGGCGGATGAGGGTTCATTCAGGCTTGGTACTAATGTGAAGATCGGTTATTACGATCAGGAGCATCAGGTGCTTCATCCTGAGAAGACCTTATTTCAGGAGATGTCCGATGACTTCCCGATGATGGATAATACGAGGATAAGGAACACGCTGGCGGCGTTCTTATTCTATGGAGATGATGTTTTCAAGCAGGTATCGGCTCTGTCGGGCGGAGAGAGGGGGCGGCTTTCTCTTGCGAAGCTGATGCTCTCTAATGCGAACTTCTTAATCCTTGACGAGCCGACAAACCACCTCGACGCTACGAGCAAGGAGATACTGGAGAATGCTTTGAATGAATACGAGGGCACGTTGCTGTATGTGTCACATGACAGGTACTTCATAAATCAGACAGCGACGAGGATACTTGAGCTTAAGGGCGGTAATTTCATAAGCTATCCGGGAAACTATGATTATTACATGGAGAAGAAGACAGAAGCTGCGGATACGGACGGGGAGAGTATTCAGGCAGAGAAGGTATCCGGGAGCAAGCTTTCATGGCGGGAGAAAAAGGCGGAGGAGGCTGAGAAAAGGAAGAAGGCAAGCAGGATAAAGCGTATCGAAGATGAAATTTCTTTGTTGGAAAAACATCAGAAAGAAATAGATATGGCAATGTCCGTTCCTGACATAGCGACTGATGTAAAAAAACTGACAGATCTTTCAAACGAGGCAGCCGTGATAAATGAAAAACTTGATAAACTATATGAAGAATGGGAAGAAATGCAAGGAGAGTGAAATTTGAGCGATAAACTAATAAAAATAGCGAATTTCAATACGAATCTTAATTCTTTATTAAATTTGAATTTTCCAAAATTTGATATATATAGATCCAAGGGATTATTGGCGCACTTAATTAATAAAAAACATTTTAAGGCAGCTAAATATATTGATTATCTTCCAGAAATTATTATGTATCCGGATTATGCAGGCTGCAATGATGGAAATATCGAACTGGTAAAGATGTTTAAGGATAACATTTTTATCAGTATTAAATTGGATAACATCCATAAACATTATTATGTAGCAACTATGTTTGAAGTAAAAATGGGTAAAATTGAAGCATATGTTAAAACCGGAAGACTGAAAATGGTTGTGATAGATTCTAACCCCTTGACTTCGGATAAGAATAATGGTAGCTTATGAATGTAAAAAGTTGACGAGCAGGAAAGGCACCCTGCGCTCCCTCTTTAGGGAACCTGATATGATGGATACGCCGCCCATCCGATTTTTTACAAAGATAAGAGAGTAAAGGGCACTCGCATATGCGGGTGCTTCTCTTATTAGTGAAATTACGGATTTTAAAATGCAAATCAAATCTCTGATTCGTTTTGACAGCACCTATTATAGAACTTATAATGTGATGTATGGCTAAGGATGATTTTCAGACAGTCTTAAAAGGCAAGAAAATCCCTATACTGACTCTCGATAATAAATGGTACAGGCTATTCGAGAAGAATATGACCCCGGAGATGAAGAAGCTTGAGGGGCGTATTAACGACCTCTTAAAAGAGCAGGGCAGGATCACGAACGAGGTCAAGGACTTAAAGAAGATAAAGAATAACCTGATGAATGAGATCGTCGCGAACATGCCGGAAGAGGGGCATGCAATAGACGCCGCCCATCAGAAGAAGATCGACGAGAGCAAGAAGATGATCGATCAGGTGAATGACAGGATAGCGAAGTATGACGACGATATGCTCGATCTCCCCCGCATGATAGATGATGAGAATTTCAAACTGATGCTGCTATCCATGGAGATATGCTATGACGAGTTCCTGTCCAATACGGAGGACATCGAGGACATAAGCGCATGGATAAAGTCGATGCGTATGGAACTTAAGCGCAACATAATCAAGAAGCAACAGATGGAAGTCAAGAATGTGGAACTGTACAGCTATATGAATGACATCTTCGGCTCGGACGTGATAAATATCTTCGACATCAAGTATGATGTAGAAGATAAGAAGAGACAGCTTATGGAGGCTGCGGAGGCGAAGGCTGAGAAGAAGAGGGCGGAGGAAGCAAAGGAGAGGGCTGATAAGGGCCTTGCAGGAGGTGCATGATGATACCGGTGCTTAATGCTTCATTGATGAAAGCTGCTGACGACATTACACAGAAGGAGATAGGTCTTCATCAGGAGGTGCTGATGGAGAGAGCCGCTATGGCTGCTTATCAGGTGCTTGAGGATGCCATCGATGTGACGGAAGCGAGCGTCCTTATTATATGCGGCCCGGGGAATAACGGCGGCGACGGCGTAGCGCTCGCAAGGATACTGTCAGAGCGGGACTGCTATCCTGATGTGGTCGTACTCGGTGATAAGGATAAATACAGCGAGGGACTTAAGCATCAGATAGACCTGCTTAATAAGATATATCCCGAAGTGAAGGTGATGAAAGAGCTTCCCGATGCGGTATATGATGTCGTTGTGGACGCGCTCTTCGGCATATCGCTTAACCGCAGGATAGAGGGAGCGTTTTCCGATGCCGTGGCTTATATGAATAATGCGCATGAGCTCGGAGCGTTCGTGCTGTCGCTTGATATAGCATCAGGAGTTGACGCATCTACGGGACAGGCAGGGGATGTCACCGTGCAGGCTGACAGGACTGTGGCATTTGCTTCCTTCAAAGTGGGACATTTATTATTCCCCGGAGCGATGTACTCCGGAGAAGTCACGCTTAAGGACATAGGTATACCTTCTGCTGTGATGGAGCGGGGCGCTGATATTCATATCTTCCATGATGCAGAGATAGCCCTTCCGCCAAGAAGTCCCTATACGAATAAGGGCTCGTATGGCAAGATACTCGTGGTAGCCGGCTCTAAGGGTATGGCGGGCGCAGCCGTGCTATGCGCGGAGGCAGCCATGCGGTCAGGCTCCGGGATGGTGCGTATCTACACTGACGAGAGCAACAGGCAGATAGTGCAGACGGCGCTTCCTGAGGCGATAGTTTCTACATACGATAAGAAGATAGACAAGGAAGCGCTGCAGAAAGCGATAGACTGGTGCGACGCGATAGCGATAGGACCTGGGCTTTCTGATTCCGATCCCGCAAGGGACATATTGAAATATGTGATAGCAAACTCGGATGTACCGGTCGTGATAGACGCCGATGCGCTTAATATCATATCATCCGATGCGAATATGCTTGCGGATGCCTCCGCAGATATAATAATAACTCCACATCTGGGTGAGATGGCAAGGCTTACGGGCATAGGAGTGGATGAGATTTCAAAGCATCTTATCTCTACTGCAAGGGACTTCTCTAAGTCCTACGGAGTAATAACGGTGCTTAAGGATGCCCGCACGATAACCGCTTCACCGAAGGGCGATGTGATAATAAATACGAACGGAAATAACGGAATGGCCACGGCAGGCTCCGGTGATGTGCTGACAGGCATGATAGCATCCATCCGCGGCAGGAGCACGGACAGCTTCATGGCAGCCGCCTTAGGCTGTGCCCTTCACGGCAGAGCCGGAGACGAAGCCTGCGCCGAGCTGGGCGCCGACCATATGCTTGCGGGGGATATTATTAAGCATATCAGATAATATATTGTAGGTTCGTAGGATATGCATGTTTTCCATGCAGTTCTTTTTCGAGCCGTAATATCACTTAGAAAGTGTTTCATAGCCAGGGGCGCAGGTACAAGGATGTACCTGCGAGGCAAAATATGCCCTTTGGCATATTTTGAGCACCGTTTAGACACGCTGTGCGTGTCTGGTGCCGAAGTTACTGAACATGGATGTGAATAACTCCGGCCCCGTGACTTAAAAACAACATAAATACACTTTCTTAGTGATATAGGTGAGAAAAAACCACAAATGGAAAATATGCATATCCTACGAGCCGGACGGGAAAAATAAAATGAAAGAAAACAAAAGACTATATTTAAGAATTGATTTAGACGCTATCCGTTTCAATATGGAAAGCATGCACAGGAATCTGAAGCCGGGGACTAAGATGCTTGCGGTCGTAAAGACTGACGCATACGGTCACGGCGCAGTCGCAGTCGCAAGAGAGATAGAAGACCTCGACTACCTCTGGGGCTTTGCAGTGGCTACAGACGAAGAAGCACTTATCTTAAGGCATAATGATATAAGGAAGCCCATCCTTGTCTTAGGCTATACTTTCCCGGAGAGCTACGAGGACATCATAGCAAATGACATCCGTCCTGTAGTATTCAAGGAGGACATGGCAAGAGAGCTCTCTGAGGAGGCAGTTAGACAGGGGAGGAGAGTGTATGTGCATATAGCGGTCGAGACAGGCATGGGACGGATCGGCGTAGAGGCTGATAAGTCGAGCGTCGAGCTTATCAAGACGGTAGCGGGTTTAAGAAATCTCGTGCTTGAAGGTATATTCACCCATTTCTCTAAGGCTGACATGAAGGACAAGATGCCTACCTATGAGCAGATAAAGAAGTTCAATGCTTACGTCGAGCTGCTGCATGACGAAGGAATTGATTTCTGGTTAAAGCATTCGTCAAATTCCGCCGGCATAGTAGAGATCAGGGAAGCTAACATGGATATGGTAAGAGCCGGCATAACTCTTTACGGTCTATGGCCATCTAAAGAAGTGAAGCAGAATATAGAGCTTCGCCCTGCGCTTGCCCTGAAATCGCATATAGTTTATATTAAGGATGTTCCGCCGGGGTATGAGGTGGGCTACGGAGGCACATGGAAGGCGAGGAGGCCGTCGAGGATAGCGACGATACCGGCAGGCTATGGCGACGGCTATCCGAGGGCGCTTTCAAACAGAGGCTATGTGCTGATACGAGGCAAGAGAGCCCCGATAGCGGGCAGGGTGTGCATGGATCAGGTTATGGTCGATATCACGAATATCCCCGAAGCCTGCGACTATGACGAAGTCACGCTCATAGGGCGTGACGGCGAGGAAGAGATAACCGTGGAGCATCTTGCCAATATGTACGGCGGATTTAACTATGAGATAGTGTCCTGCTTCACGAAAAGGGTTCCCAGGGTTTATTATAAGAACGGAGAGCCTGTGGCTACTATGAATTATTTCTCAGATACTTCGACTGTAGAGGTCTGACAGCTGTAAATTATGGAACTGCCTAAATTCCTGCGTCCTAAGGGCGCTGAAGAAGATAAATACGAGAACGAGATAAAGTCAATAGTCTCCGAGGGAGCGGATACGGGGGAGCTTGAGGAGTCAGAGGCGAAGATAATCGAGAAGGTCTTCGAGCTTGACGACAAGGAAGCCCACGATATCATGACGCACAGAGAGGAGATGAATGCGATAGAGGACGTGACTCCTTTATCAGAGTGCATAGATATCATACTTGATGGCTCTAATTCGAGGTATCCGGTATATCATGAGTCTATAGATGATATACTCGGAATCGTTCACATGAAAGATGTGATAAGGACCGGCAGGGATAAGTCATTGCTTGATAAGTCCGTGGGCGAGATAGATGGACTTATAAAGCCCGCAAGCTTCGTGCCGGAGACAAGGAAGATAGACGAGCTCTTCGCTATGATGCAGGCGAAGAAGACACATCTAGTCATAGTAGTCGATGAGTACGGGCAGACATCGGGGCTTGTGACTTTGGAGGATATATTAGAAGAGCTTGTCGGCGACATACTTGACGAGTATGACGACGATGAGGCGGATATAAGGAAGATAGGCGGCGACGCATATATCGTGAAGGGGCTTACGCCTCTTGCGGATATAGAGGAGAAGATAGGCATACATTTTGAGGATGAAGAGGTGGAGACTTTGAACGGCTTTCTTACGTCGGTGCTGGGGCATGTGCCGAAGTCGGGAGAGATATTCGAGACGGACTATGGCGGGTATAACTTCCATGTAATATCTATTAAGAATCATGTGATTCAGTCAGTGAGAGTTAAGAGGATCTGAAAGAATTCTTGTATATGTGGTATAATTGCGTCTATAAAGTTGCTTTATATGTCAACTTTATAACAAGATAGCAGAATAATATAAATAAGAATAAGGAGATATAAAATGTCAGGACATTCAAAATTCGCTAATATCAAGCACAAGAAGGAAAAGAACGATGCGGCAAAGGGCAAGATATTCACGATAATAGGCAGGGAGATAGCCGTCGCCGTGAAGGAGGGCGGACCGGATCCCTCGAATAACTTCAAGCTTGCGACGGTCATCGCTAAGGCAAAGGCAAACAATATGCCTAACGACACCATAGAGCGCGGTATAAAGAAGGCTTCCGGCGAGGGAAGCGGGGTCAATTACGAATACTGCACCTATGAGGGCTACGGTCCTGCGGGCATAGCTATAATCGTGAATGCCCTTACGGATAATAAGAACCGCACGGCGGCTAACGTGAGATCTGCTTTTACCAAGGGCAAGGGGAATATGGGAACTCCCGGCTGCGTGTCCTTCATGTTTGACGAGAAGGGACAGATAATCGTCGATAAGGAAGAATGCGACATGGAGGCGGACGACCTGATGATGACGGCTCTTGACGCAGGGGCTGAGGATTTCAAGGAAGAGGATGATTCCTATGAGATAATAACTGCTCCGGCGGACTTTGATACGGTCAGGGAGAAGCTTGAGAAAGAGGGTATAGCTATGGCTTCGGCGGAGGTTGCCATGCTTCCGCAGAATTATCAGGCAGTAGACAGCGACGAGGACAGGACGGCTCTTACGAGACTTCTCGACCTCTTAGAAGAAGATGACGACGTACAGGCGGTATATCATAACTGGGACGAGTAATCAATGGATACAGAAGCCCTGCTCCTGCCGGAGCCCTTTTCTGAAAAGAATATAGACGGCTCCCCCATAACGAAGGCTTCCGAGGGAAGGGCTTTATTCAAGAGCTCTGCAAAGCCGGAAAGAAGGACAGGAGAAAGGTGGAGCGGACATGACAGAAGAGCATCTGCAGAGAACTATGCGAAGAAGCCGCAGCCTGTAGAATCGTATGATTATGACATTCCAAATGGAAGCGCTGCATCAGAGCATGGTTCTTCAGATGGTTATGATACAGCGTATGCACCTGTCGGAACGCATGAGAAACAGGATATAGAGATATCATACAAGGCGCCGGAGTATGATGAGCCGGTAAGCCCTAAGCCTGCGTATGATCCGGAGAGATTCGATCCGCCGGTGGACGAGAAGCCGGGGATGATACCTAATCCTATGAAGATGCCTCCCGTCAAGAAAAAGAGCAGCCTCGAATATGACGTGGATGATTCTGATTACGGCGGATACGGAGAAGCTTCAGAAGTGAGGGAGGAAAAAGCTGAACCTGTGCGTGAAGTGACAGAAAGCACGGATGATGATTACGGCTACAGCTTTGATCCTGACAGCTCATCAGGCGGTGATGACTATGGATATTATGATGACGAGCCTGTGGCTTCAACAGAGAGAACTGATCTGCCTGATGACAATGACACTAATGATGATGGATATGGTTACGGATTTTCATCCGGGGATGATGCGGATGACGGAGATGTGTCTCGTGGTTCTGATTCTTCGGATGACGGCGACGGTTATGATGCGGACTATGGTTCGGGCGGCGGATATGATGATGACTACGGTTCTGACTTTGACAGCGGATCAGACCTTGCCGATGACTATTATTGATTGAAATGGATTTTTATATTAATTCTAAGTTTGAGATAAGTCATTATACAGTTGAAAGCGATAAGGTGAAGCGCAACGTGCGCCTTGCCGTGATGGCGGATCTTCATAATTGCATGAGCGAGGATGGGGGAAGATGGCTTCTGCATCAGATTGACGTAGAGAAGCCGGACTGCGTGATCACTGCGGGCGACATGGTGGACGGCGTGGAAGGCTCAGATCCGATGAGGGCAATGAAGGTCATACGCCTGATACATGAGCATTATCCTCTGATATACTGCATGGGAAACCATGAGAAGAAGATAATGGACGGCAGGTATCTTCACCGTGTGAGAAGACGCTTCATAGCGGGGCTTAAGGCTGCTGACCTTAAGGTGCTTACGAATTCTTATAAATTTCTCGGAGATACGGGTATCAAGGTTTCATGCTTTGACTTACCGATTTATTATTATAGCAGGATAGGCGGTACTATGGGGCTTAGCGCGTGGCAGATCAGGCAGGTCCTTGGTGAGCTTGAAAGCGACTATTTCAATGTGATGGTAGCACATGATCCACAGTTTTTTGAGGCTTACAGCGATTACGGACCGGAGCTTGTCCTTTCCGGGCACATGCACGGAGGAGTGATAAGGGTTCCGGGGCGGGGCGGCCTTATTTCTCCTAAGCTCAAGATATTTCCGGATTATGATGCGGGACTTTTTGAGAGGAAGAAATCTAAGATGATAGTATCGAGGGGACTTGGCATGCACACGATACATCTTAGGGTCAATAATCCGCCGGAGCTTGTGATCGTTGATATAAAAAGGCAAGAGCAAAATGGCGAGTGAATTAGAGTTTAAATTAGAAAAATTCGAGGGTCCGTTAGACCTTCTGCTCCACCTTATAGATAAGAATAAGGTGGATATTTATGATATCCCTGTTGCGCTTATCACGGAGCAGTATATGGAGTATCTGGAGGGACTTCGCGAGGACGATTACGACATGGATACGATGTCGGAGTTCCTTGTCATGGCGTCTACGCTCCTAGACATTAAGTGCAGGATGCTCCTGCCTAAGGAGAAGGACGAGGAGGGCGAGGAGATCGACCCCCGTACCGAGCTCGTACAGAGGCTTCTTGAATATAAGATTTATAAGTATGCTTCGCTTGAATTACGCGATATGAGCATGGACGCAAGCAGGGCTCTATATAAGGGAAGCTCCATGCCGAAAGAGGTGCTTGATTTCGAGGAGCCTATAGATCTTGAAAGGCTTGTCGGAGATAATACCTTGCAGAAGCTTAATGCGATATTCGATGAGCTCATAAGACGGCAGGAGGATAAGATAGATCCTGTGAGGTCGAAGTTCGGCACGATAGAGAAGGAGGAGGTCGATGCCGAGGCGAAGGTTTCTTATATAAGGAATTTCGCAAGAGGGAGAAAAAGCTTTTCCTTCAGGGATCTTCTTACGGAGGCGGGCTCTAAGGCGGAGATCATCATTTCCTTTTTATGCATCTTGGAGATGATGAAGAACGGAGAGGTAGAGGCAAGGCAGGCGGAGGTCGGAGACGACATAGAGATAATAGTAAAGGAGATCGCAGACGAGCCTGATACGGAGATGAACATCCGGACTTGATGCTTTCCGGTATACGATGTATATGATAAGCTGGATACATGCTGACCGGTATTAACAGAGGAGTGACGATAGATGGATAATACAGAATTAAAGGCAGTCATAGAGGGAGTGCTTTTCGCCACGGGCGATGCGGTTTCCATAGATAAGCTTGCGGAGATAACGGAGTGCGATAAGGGCGCTGTCAATGAGGCTGCTAAGGAGCTTGCGTCTGACTATGAAAAGGCAGGACGAGGCATAGAGCTTACCCATGTGGAGGATAAGCTTCAGCTATGCACCAAGGCGGAGCTTTACCCCTATCTTACGAAGATAGCGAAGAATAAAAGAGAATACCAGCTTACGGACGTGCAGTTAGAGACTTTATCCATCGTTGCGTACAAACAGCCCGTGACTAAGCTTCAGATTGAATCGATAAGAGGCGTGAACTCGGACGGGGCTGTGAGCAGGCTTGTGGAATACGGTCTTGTGAAGGAGCTTGGAAGGCTTGACGCTCCGGGGAGACCGATCTTATTTGGAACGACAGATGACTTCCTTAGGGCTTTCGGGGTTGATTCGCTTGATGACCTGCCGGAGATAGCGCCGGAGCATGTAGAGGAGTTCCGGGAGGAAGCCGAGGAAGAGGCGGAAGAGAGACTTTCGGTCAAAATCTAAAAAAAACTGTATCTTAAACTCCATTTATGATATAATCGAAGAACTGTGAACTTTTCCGACCGTGTGTCGGGTTTCAGTATTATATAAACATTATTTATGGAGGTCTAAAGATGAGCAATCTCACAAACAGCTCAGCGGGCAGAAGGATAGCTTCCCTGCTCGATGAAAACAGTTTCGTGGAGATCGGCGCTAAGGTAACTGCCAGAAGCACTGATTTCAACCTCGAAACAAAAAAGGCTCCCGGTGACGGCGTGATGACGGGCTACGGTCTTATCGACGGTAATCTCGTGTACGTGTACAGCCAGGACGCATCAGTGCTTGGCGGCGCGGTAGGAGAGATGCACGCTAAGAAGATCGTGAACCTTTATCACATGGCGCTGAAGACAGGCGCTCCGGTCATAGGTCTTATTGATTCCGCAGGTCTTCGTCTTGAGGAGGCTACCGACGCATTGAATGCTTTCGGTCGTATCTATCACAATCAGGCGATGGCATCGGGCGTGATCCCTCAGATCACTGCAGTGTTCGGTAACTGCGGCGGCGGACTCGCTCTTATTCCCGGCATCACGGACTTTACGTTCATGGAGGATAAGAAGGCGAAGCTTTTCGTTAATTCCCCCAATGCGATAAAGGGCAATTATGAGGAGAAGAAGGACACGGCTTCTGCTGCATTCCAGAGCGAGGAGGCAGGGATCGTTGATTTCACCGGCAGCGAGGATGAGATATTCGCAGGCATCAGAGAGCTTATCACATACCTTCCTTCTAATAATGAAGAGGAAGCGCTTGCTGACTGCGATGATGATCTTAACAGGGCTTCAAGCGTTATTGCTTCATGCACAGGCGATACGGCTGCGGCATTTGCGGAGATTGCGGATGACAATGCCTTCCTTGAGGTAAAGAGCGCATACGGCAAGAATATGGTGACAGGCTTTATAAGGCTTAACGGCGCTACGATAGGCTGTATAGCTAACCGCACCGAGATAACGGGTGAGGACGGAAAGCCCGCAGAGACCTTCAAGGCTACGCTTGGAGTCAAGGGTGTGAAGAAGGCTACCGATTTCGTGAAGTTCTGTGATGCTTTCGAGATACCGATACTAACTTTTACCAATGTGACAGGCTACTGCACCTGCGAGTGCGCCGAGAAGAATATCGCAAGAGAAGCCGCGAAGCTTACTGCGGCATTCGCCGAGGCTACCGTGCCTAAGGTTAACGTTTATATCAAGGACGCTTTCGGCACGGCTGCGATAGTCATGAATTCCAAGTCTATAGGCGCTGATTACGCATACGCATGGAATAACGCAAAGATCGGATCTATGGATGCCAAGCATGCGGCTGAGATAATGTATGACGGCGAGGACGCATCAGTTATTTCCGATAAGGCTAAGGAGTACGAGGCTTTGCAGACCAGCGCAGAGTCAGCGGCATCCCGCGGATACGTGGATACGCTTATCGCTCCGGAGGACACGAGGAAGTACGTGATCGGAGCCTTCGAGATGCTGTATACCAAGAGAGAAGACAGACCTGACAAGAAGCACGGCACAGTATAAGGGGGGCTTATCGGACATGAAAAGTATGATAAATAAAGCCATAGCCTTCATAATGCTGGGAGTCCTTTGCGTATCGCTTGCAGGCTGCGGTGGCAGCGAGCCGGATCTTGAGATCACGGATCTTGCTTATGCGCAGGCGCAAGGCATCATGGGCGGGATCAGCAATACTGATCCGGAATACGCCAATGAGTTTCTTGAGATGGATGATGACGAGGTTGCTGATTTCTTCAAGAACTATGGATATACCATTGATGGCAAGGCTTTTAAGAATGGTCTTGACGGGTGGTTGAGTCTTGCTGATGAGTTCGGAGGCATCCAGAGCATATCCGAGCCTGAGATGACCTCTGATTCCGATTCGATAACGGCGACTTTTGAAATTATCGGAAACTTAAGAAACGGCACTTCCGTAGTCGTCATGGATAAGAGAAGTAAGATAACATCCATTACTACAAGTGCGGAATATACACTTGCCGAGGATATGTCGAAGGCAGGACTTAACACGCTGCTTGGTATGGGAACGACCTTTGTTATCCTTATCTTCCTGTCGCTTATAATAAGCCTTTTCAAGTTCCTGCCGGGAGCAGGCGGAGCTAAGGCAAAGCAGGACAAGATGGCTGCACCCATGGATAATGCGGTGAGCCAGATAGCAGAGAGAGAGGAGATCGCATCCGGGAATGCAATGGATAACGATGCTCTGATTGCTGTCATCACGGCGGCGATAACCGCTTATGAGGCGGCAGCCGGAAATACGGTATCATCTGATGGCTTCGTAGTACGCTCCATCAGGAGACATTATTGATTTAAGAAGGAGAATAAAAAATGAAAAATTATACTATCACGGTAAACGGAACAGCATACGATGTAAGCGTAGAGGAGACCGGAGCTACGGAGAGCGCTGCAGCGCCCGCTCCCAAGAAGGCGGCTCCCGCGCCCACGGCAGCACCCGCTCCTAAGGCGTCATCAGGCTCTGCAGGCGGAGTAGAGGTTAAGGCAGGCGCGGCAGGCAAGGTATTCAAGCTTGACACGAAGGTTGGGGATAGCGTTAAGAAGGGCGATCCGGTAGTCACGATAGAGGCTATGAAGATGGAGATCCCTGTCGTCGCACCTCAGGACGGCACGGTTGCAAGCATTGACTGCTCAGTAGGCGATGCCTGCGAATCAGGACAGGTACTGGCTACGCTCAACTAATTTCGGAGGTTACTAAGATATGTCATATATAGCAAACACTCTGAGCAACCTTGCCCAGCAGTCAGCATTTGCTACGATGAGTGTCGGGAACATCATAATGATCGCGGTAGCCTGCGTATTCTTATACCTTGCTATCGCAAAGGGCTTTGAGCCTTTGCTTCTCGTGCCTATCGCTTTCGGCATGCTGCTCGTTAATATCTATCCGGATATTATGAATGAAGGCGGACTGCTCTATTATTTCTTCAAACTCGACGAGTGGGCGATACTGCCGTCGCTTATATTCATGGGAGTAGGAGCGATGACGGACTTCGGACCGCTCATAGCTAACCCCAGAAGCTTCTGGCTCGGCGCCGCTGCACAGTTCGGTATATTCGCGGCGTATTTCGGAGCTATCGCGATGGGCTTTAACGACAGGGCCGCCGCAGCTATATCCATTATAGGCGGAGCAGACGGTCCTACATCCATATTCCTTGCATCGAAGCTCGGACAGACGAATATCATGGGACCTATAGCGGTTGCGGCTTATTCATATATGTCGCTGGTTCCTATCATACAGCCGCCTATAATGAAGGTGCTTACCACGAAGAAGGAGAGGGCCATCAAGATGGAGCAGCTTCGTCCTGTATCCAAGCTTGAGAAGATCCTTTTCCCGATAATAGTTTCGACGGTGGTATCACTTATCCTGCCTACTACGGCTCCTCTTATCGGCATGCTTATGCTCGGTAATCTTTTCCGTGAGTCAGGGGTCGTAAGACAGCTTCAGGAGACGGCTTCAAATGCGCTTATGTATATCGTCGTCATACTGCTTGGTACATCGGTAGGCGCTACGACATCGGCTGAGGCTTTCCTTAATGCCACGACCTTGAAGATAGTCGCTTTGGGACTTATAGCATTCATGTTCGGTACTGCGGCGGGAGTCCTGCTTGGAAAGCTCATGTGCGTGCTCACGGGCGGTAAGATAAATCCGCTTATTGGCTCTGCGGGAGTTTCTGCCGTGCCTATGGCGGCTCGCGTCTCACAGAAGGTCGGAGCGGAGGAGGATCCTACGAATTTCCTGCTCATGCACGCTATGGGACCTAACGTGGCGGGAGTCATAGGAACCGCAGTCGTCGCAGGAACGTTCATGGCGGTCTTTGGGATAGTGTGAATAAGCGGTGTCGGAAGACATGAGCAAGCAGCCCGATAGGGCGGATTGCGAATGGCTTTAGAATTGCGAGAGTGCAAAGCACGGAGCAATTCGTACTATCTGAATATAGTATAGATTTTAGAATTTGGAGGAAAAATAAATGGGTAAAAAAGTAGGCATTACCGAGACGATACTGCGTGACGCGCATCAGTCTCTTATAGCTACAAGGATGCCGACCGAAGTCATGCTCCCTATCCTTGATACGATGGATAAGGTCGGATATCATTCAGTTGAGATGTGGGGCGGAGCGACCTTTGATTCCTGCCTCAGATTCCTTAAGGAAGATCCGTGGGAGAGACTTAGGAAGATCAAGAAGGGACTTCCTAATACGAAGCTTCAGATGCTTTTCAGAGGACAGAATATCTTAGGCTACAGCCATTATTCAGATGACGTGGTTGAGTATTTCGCACAGAAGTCTGTCGCTAACGGTATAGATATCGTGCGTATCTTCGATTGCTTAAATGACTTAAGGAACCTTGAGACATCCGTCAAGGCTACGAAGAAAGAGGGCGGACATGCTCAGATAGCTCTTTCATATACATTAGGCGATGCGTATACGCTTGATTACTGGAAGCAGATAGCTAAGGATATCGAAAACCTTGGCGCTGATTCTATCTGCATAAAGGATATGGCAGGACTTCTGCTTCCTCAGAACGCTTATGACCTTGTGACAGTGATGAAGTCTAATACGAAGCTTCCCATACAGCTTCATACGCACTATACGTCAGGCGTAGCATCTATGACTTACCTTAAGGCTATCGAGGCCGGCGTGGATGTAATTGACTGCGCATCATCACCGTTTGCTATGGGCACGTCACAGCCTGCTACCGAGGTTATGGCTAAGGCTTTGCAGGGCACGGAGCATGACACAGGACTTGATATTGAGCTTCTCATAAAGGTTGCGAAGCATTTCGAGCCTTATCGCGAGGAGTGCTTAAAGAGCGGACTTCTCTCACCTAAGGTTATGGGCGTTAATATCAATACCCTCAGGTATCAGGTTCCGGGCGGAATGCTCTCAAACATGATAAAGCAGCTAGACGAGCAGGGTAAGAGCGACAAGCTTAACGAGGTGCTTGAGGAAGTGCCGAGAGTTCGTAAGGACTTCGGTGAGCCGCCGCTTGTCACGCCTTCATCACAGATAGTAGGAACACAGGCAGTCATGAACGTGCTTATGGGTGAGAGATATAAGGTCGCTACAGAGCAGACGAAGGATCTCTGCCGCGGTAAGTACGGACAGACGGTTAAGCCTATGAATACGGAGGTCGTAGCTAAGATCATACCGGGCGAGACACCTATTACCTGCCGTCCCGCTGATAATATCGAGCCTCAGATGGAGCATTTCCGTGAGGAGACGAAGAAGCTTGTGGACAATCCCTCTGATGAGGATGTGCTGTCTTACGCTCTGTTCCCTCAGGTAGCCGCTGATTTCTTCAAGTACAGGAGGGCGCAGCAGGAGGGCATTGACCTCACCAAAGGCGACAAGGATTCCAAGGCTTATCCTGTCTGATCCAGCTTAGGCTAATCTTATGCACACGTTTTTTTGATATTTTGTAAAAAAACGTGTGCATTTTTTGTCCTTATATGATAGAATATCGTTTGCTATCACTTTTTTAGTTAATACTGTCTTTTAGGGAAGGTTTTTGTAATATGGCAAGGAAACAGGTTATTTCTAAGGAAGGTCTTATCGACGGAGCATTCAGGTTAGTTACGGAGCAGGGGATTAACGCTATGTCCGCAAGGAATCTCGCTAAGTTCTGCGGATGCTCCACGCAGCCGATATTCAGGATATACAGCACCATGGATGAGCTCAAGGCTGATCTCATGCAGAAATGCTTTGATTTCTTTTCACAGTACGTGCTTGATTTCAATTCCGTGTCTGATAAGCCCTTTGTCAATCTGGGCATGTCATATATCAGTTTCGCAAGGAAGTATCCGAATTTATTTGCTGTGATCTTCGTGCTTGAAAACGGCACTGACAGGAATATGTATGACCTTGTGAACGGCGGGAGCCACGGCTTTGTCACGAGGGAATATAAGAAGCTTGACGGCATGACGCAGGATGCTTTCATGCTTTTATTTATGAAGGTCTGGATCTTCATACACGGAGCCGCATGCATGGTCATAAAGGATGACTTCGACATGACCGATGATGATATCGTGAAGCTGTTAGAGGATACGATATCCGCATTCTATGGATAATACCAGCGATCTCTTCAGAAAGATAAATGAGAACTTCGCCCTTATGAGCAAGGGCAGGAAATCTATTGCCAGATATATCAATAAGGAAACCGATAAGGCCGCCTTCATGACTGCGGCGGAGCTTGGCGAGGCCTGCGGGGTCAGCGAATCGACTGTAGTGAGATTCGCTATGTATCTGGGTTTTGACGGTTATCCCGAATTTCAGAATGAGCTTTCAAAGCTGGTCCGGGGAAAGCTTGTCATGGCCGGCAGGCTGAGTGAGCCTAAGCAGACCAAGAATGCCATAATAAGGTCAGTCTTTCAGGCTGACGTGGAGAAGATGAATGAGTCTCTCAGTATGATAGACGAGGAGGCCTTCGCTCAGGCATCGAAGCTTATACAGAAGGCGAGGCATATCTTCATAGTCGGGATCAAGAACTCCTCGCCGGTTGCCATGTATATTTCTTATTATCTGAAGATAATGCGTCCTGACGTAAGCTATGTGTCCGGTGCTGATTATACGGACATACTTTCATCAATATACCATATAAATGATAAGGACTGCCTCGTAGGGGTGAGCTTCCCGAGGTATTCCGTCCAGACCTTGAGGGCGATGGAATATGCCAATGAGCGCAATGCGGGAATAATAGCCCTTACGGACAGCATGGATTCGCCGTGCAGGATGTATTCCCATATATTGCTATGCGCAAGGACTGAGGAAGTATCCATAGCACAGAGCATGGCTGCTCCGATGAGTCTTGCGACTGCGCTTATAGCGGAAGTCTTTGCGGAGAACAGGGATGCCGCTATGAGGAATATAACCGGGATCGAGGAGGTTTATGCGGAGTACGATCCGGAGAGCAGGGATGACTTAGAGCTTGTGAATACTAAGCAGATGTATAATTACCCGGAGATTAATTTCAATGCATGAAGGATACGGGGACAGATGCGAAGTCCTTGTTATAGGAGGCGGAGCTTCCGGCATGATGGCGGCTATTGCCTCTGCTGACCGGGGTCGGCATGTGGTCATTATAGAGAAGAATGAGAAGCTCGGTAAGAAGCTTTTTATCACCGGAAAGGGCAGATGCAACCTTACGAATGCCTGTCCTGAGAGTGAGATATATGATCATATAGTTACGAATAGTAAATTCATGTATTCGGCTATGAAGAGATTCGGCAATACGGATACTGTGGATTTCTTTGAAGGTTTGGGGCTTAGGCTTAAGACTGAACGCGGCGGACGTGTATTTCCTGTGTCGGATCATTCATCGGATGTGATAAGGACACTGGAAAACCGTATCAGGGCTTTGGGAGCAGAGGTAAGGCTTTATAATAAGGCTTTAAGACTTTTGATCAGTGACGGTGTATGCTTTGGAGCAGTCGTTTCCGATAAGTATGGCGATGAATACACGATAAGTGCTGAGAGCGTGATAGTCGCTGTCGGTGGGCTTTCTTATCCGCTTACTGGCTCTACGGGAGATGGCTATAGATTTGCAAGGGATGCGGGACTTAAGATAGAGGATACATTGCCGGGACTTGTGCCTTTCAATGTACGGGGCGATGTATGCGGAGAATTACAAGGGCTTTCGCTTAGGAATGTTAAGATTGCCGTGACGGATGGCTCTAAGACATTATTCAAAAGTAAAGACACAGGTGAGATGCTTTTTACGCATTTCGGGGTGTCGGGTCCCATGATACTTACGGCTTCGTCTGAGATAAAGCCTTCGGATTATAAGACGGGGCTGATGCTTCATATTGATCTGAAGCCTGCGTTAAGCCCGGATGAGCTTGATGCGAGAGTACAGAGGGATTTTAAGGAAGCGTCGAATAAGGAATACAAAAATTCTCTCAGTAAGCTCCTTCCTGCGAAGATGATTCCCGTTATAGTCGCTTTATCGGGGATAGAACCTTATAAGAAGGTGAATGTGATTACGAAGGATGAGAGGCTGAGGCTTATTTCGCTTATCAAGGATTTTAAGCTTGAGATTGAGGGTGTCAGAGGGTTTGATGAGGCGATAATCACAAAGGGCGGGGTTTCGGTTAAGGAGATCGATCCGAAAACCTTTGAGGCTAAGAAGGTGAAGGGGCTTTATTTTATTGGAGAAGTGCTGGATGTGGATGCGCATACGGGAGGGTTTAATCTGCAGATAGCGTGGAGCACCGGATATGCTGCGGGATGTTATGCATAAGGAGAAAAATATATGATAAATATTGCTATTGACGGGCCGGCGGGGGCAGGGAAGTCTACTATCGCGAGGAAGATCGCGGCGGAGCTGGGGTACGTTTATGTGGATACGGGGGCTATGTTTCGGGCTATCGGGCTTTATATGGTAAGGCTCGGCGTGGAGCTATCTGATAGCGGGGCTATTGCGGATAAGGTTTCGGGAGCGGATGTTGATATTGTATACAAGGATGGGACTCAGGTCGTCATGCTTAACGGCGATGACGTGAACGGGCTAATACGTACTGAGGAGATAAGCGATGCGGCATCGAAGGTGGCTGTAGTTCCTGAGGTAAGAAAGAAGATGCTTACTTTGCAGAGGGATATCGCTAATAAACATGATGTGATAATGGATGGACGCGATATAGGCTCAGCGGTGCTTCCTGATGCTGACCTGAAGATATATCTTACGGCATCTGTCGATGTGAGGGCGGAGCGAAGATATAAAGAGAATATAGAAAAGGGCATGGAAGCGGACCTGGAGGCTATAAAGGCTGACATAAGAGAAAGGGACGAGCGGGATATGAACCGTAGCGAGGCTCCGCTTGTAAAGGTTCCTGATGCGGCAGAGATAGATACATCCGACATGACTATAGATGATGTAGTAAAGACTATCGGGGATATGATAAGGAAGCTTTAAATGAAGGTTCTGACTGCGAAGACTGCGGGCTTCTGCTTCGGGGTTGAGAGGGCGGTAAATACCGTATATGAGGCTCTTGAAGCAGGTGATGAGAAGATATACACCTATGGTCCGATTATCCATAATGAAAGTGTGGTCAAGGAGCTTACGGATAAGGGCGTATCTATTATTTCCTCACCCGAAGAGCTTAGAGGACTTACGGAAGGAACCGTGATCATCAGGTCGCACGGCGTTACGAAGGAAATATATGACATCTTAAAGGAAAAAGGGCTTAAATATATTGATGCCACATGTCCTTTTGTGCTGAAGATACATAATCTCGTGAATGAGGCGGCAGCAAGAGGCGAGTATGTCGTGATTGCGGGTGACAGAGCGCATCCTGAGGTTGAGGGGATACTTAGCTTTGCGGGAGAGGATGTGACGGTGCTTAAGGATGAGACTGAGGCGGATGGTTTTACCCCGAAACAGGGCGAAAAGCTGTTTCTTGTGGCTCAAACTACTTTCAACAGTAATATTTTTAATAAAATTGTTGAAATCTTTGACAAAAAAAGGTATGATTATAACACTGTGTACACTATATGCAATGCCACTGCGCTGCGGCAGCAGGAGACAGCGGAGCTTGCGGGCAGGGTTGACGCTATGATCGTGATAGGCGGAGCGCATAGCTCAAACACCAGAAAGCTCTATGACATTGCGAGGGGTATTTGTGAGCACACTATATTTGTACAGACACTGGACGACTTGGTTTCAAGGATGAATGCAATTTGCGACCCGGCTTCTTGTGTAGGTATCACCGCCGGGGCATCCACCCCAAAGAATATTATTGAGGAGGTTCAAAATTATGTCAGAAGATTTTGGACAGATGTTGGATGAAACATTCAAAACCATTCACACAGGGGAGATCGTCGAAGGAACGATCATTGATGTGAAACCAGACGAGATCATATTGAACATCGGCTATAAGTCCGAGGGTATCATCACGAAGAATGAATACTCGAATGATGCTAATGTGGATCTTATGACTACTGTGAATGTGGGCGACAAGATGGAAGCGAAGGTCTTGAAGCTCAATGACGGTGACGGTCAGGTGCTTCTTACATACAAGAGGCTCGCTGCTGACCGGGGCAACAAGAGGCTGGAGGAAGCTTTTGAGAATAAGGAAGTGCTCAAGGGCAAGGTAGTACGCGTGCTTGACGGCGGACTGTCTGTTGTCGTAGAGGATTCGAGGGTATTCATACCCGCAAGTCTCGTGTCGGATACTTTTGAGAGGGACCTTAATAAGTATCTGGATCAGGAGATCGAGTTCGTCATTACCGAATTCAATCCAAAGAGACGCAGGATCATTGGCGACAGGAAGCAGCTTGTCAAGGCAGAGAATGAGGAGAAGAGGAAAGAGCTCTTCGAGCGCATCAGCGTAGGAGATATTGTTGAAGGCGTAGTGAAGAATATAACCGATTTCGGCTGCTTCATAGATCTTGGCGGAGTGGACGGACTGCTCCATATCTCCGAGATGTCATGGGGACATATTGATTCTCCTAAGAATGTCTTCAAGGTGGGAGAGGAAGTAAAGGTTATCATAAAGGATATAAACGGAAGTAAGATAGCGCTTTCAAGGAAGTTCGAGGATGATAATCCATGGAAGGGCGCATCAGTTAAGTATATGATAGGCAATACCGTGACCGGAAGGGTTGCCCGTATGACGGACTTTGGTGCTTTCGTTGAGCTTGAGCCCGGCATCGACGCACTGCTTCATGTATCGCAGATATCAAAGGAACATATTAATAAGCCCTCGGATGTACTTAAGAAGGGTGAGGAGGTTACGGCAAAGATCGTGGACTTCGATGAGGCTAATAAGAAGATAAGCCTTTCGATGAAGGGTTTGCTTCCGGACAGTACAGACGGCAATGGTGCGGATGGCGCACCTGAGGCGGCTCCTGCGGAGGAGGCATCTGATACGCCGGCTGCGGACGAGTCACCGGCTGAGGAGAAAACAGAATAGCAGCACGATGTAAGCCGGAGCTTTTACAAGGCTCCGGCTTATAAATATGATGCTAGGGTCAAAAGGTACAAATCCGATTGTGCTTGCACAAATAGGATTTGGAACTTGTGACCCGCCCGAACATGAGGAAGTAGCAATTTGCGTAGCAAATTAGCGGATTCCGAATGGACGGAGCATGG
>JAFTAP010000006.1 GCA_017455525.1 Lachnospiraceae bacterium | reverse complement strand
CCCGCCCGAACATGAGGAAGTAGCAATTTGCGTAGCAAATTAGCGGATTCCGAATGGACGGAGCATGGCGAGAGCAGCTTGCTGCGTAGCCATGCGTAAGCATCATAAACAACGCAAAGGGGCTTTTGACCCCAGCATCATTCTAATTATTCCATACATATTTCCCATCAAACCACAGCAATACAATCATAACATATAGAGACGCTAACGTCCAAGCTTCACCTTCAATATCCGTCTTAGTGATTCGTCTATCCGTTCCTCTGTCAGTTCACCCGAAGAAGCCGCAGACAGCACCGCATTATACGCCTCCTGGAAGTCCGCAGGCATGAGCACTATGTCCGCTCCGGCGTTTATCGCTGCGACTGCTGCCTCTCCTGCATCGGGATACACCTTTGTTACCGCCTCCATAAGGAATGAATCCGTTATTATGATGCCCTGATAGCCCATCTCCTCCCTTAATATCTCGGTAAGCATCCTGTGTGACAGGCTTGAGGGCATGTTATCGCTTGAAATATTGGGACAGGAAATATGCGCCGCCATGATCATTCTCGCCTCATTCGTGACTGCGTTCTGAAATGGAGTAAGCTCGGATTCGTATAACTCATCAAGGGTTTTGTTCTGCGCAACTGACATCTCGTGAGTGTCGTCCTTCACGCTCCCGTGACCGGGAAAATGCTTGAAGCAAGCAGTCACGCCGTTATCCTGCAAGCCCGAAGCATACTGCCATGAAAGCTTTGCCACAAGCTCAGGGTCAGAACCAAAGGAACGGTCGCCTATAACCTCATTTGAACTATCTGTCAGCACGTCGGCAACCGGAGCGAAGTCAAGATTGAAGCCAAGCTCAGACATATATGTGCCTATAGCCGCTCCCGCGTTATATGCGTCATCCGAGCCCTTTTCTGCTCCTTCCTTACCTATATCTGCCATAGGGCCTACATTTTCTATCTCAAAGCCCTCATGCTCTGCCAGCCGCACTACCCTGCCGCCCTCCTCGTCTGTCGCAAGAAAAGGCTCTATGCCACAGGCATCAGTTATATACTGCTTTGTGTTCGCAAGCATTTCTTTGGTCTGGTCAGGATCCTCGAAGTTCTGTGCGAAATAAATAAGACCGCCCACAGGATACAGCGTGAGCGCATCCTTGGTCGTATCTCCCGCTCTCGTCACCTGAGTCATCCCAGTAATAGATTCCGGCGTCACGATGAAAAGCTGGGCTACCTTTTCCTCCATATCGAGATTGCCTATGACAGACTCTATTTCCTCGTCAGTATCAGGCTCCGGTTCCTCAGTAGGCACTTCATCTTCTGACAGCACGGACGTGTCCACGTCAGCGTAGTCATCCTCGATAATTTCCTTTTCCACTGCAATCCATGAATCATCCTCAGAAGCTTCCTCCGTAGGCTCCGGCACTGCCTCTGTCTTAGGCTCGGGCTTCGGAAGCCTATTTGATAACTCGTCTATGACACCTGTATCCTTAAGATAAGTTATACCGATAACTGCACCAAAAGTAATCACGCCTAATATAAGTATTGTGAATATAAACGCAAGTACGCGCTGCCTTATAACTCGTTTATGTCGCTTATCCTTACTCATTAATCAAACCCTGACACTTTGACTTTAACCTCAATATATTGTAATAATATATAATAATTTGTCAATATTTGGAGGAATAAATATGCGTATAGGACAGGGATATGACGTACATAAGCTCGCAGAAGGAAGAAAGCTCATAATAGGCGGTGTCGGGATTCCTTATGAAAAAGGTCTGCTCGGACACTCCGATGCCGACGTGCTGCTTCATGCCATAATGGATGCCCTGCTAGGCGCAGCCGCCCTTGGCGACATAGGAAAGCATTTCCCTGATACTGATGAAAAATATAAGGATGCTGACAGCATGAAGCTTCTCTCAGAGGTAGCACAAATGCTGTCCGATAAAATGTACTTCATAGAAAATATAGACGCTACGATAATAGCCGAAGCTCCGAAAATGCGACCATATATAGACGATATGCGTAAAAATATAGCAGATACGTTAGGCATTGATACAGATCAAGTCAATGTCAAGGCGACCACCGAGGAGCATCTGGGCTTCACAGGAAGAGGCGAAGGCATATCAGCCTCAGCCGTCTGCCTGCTCGCCTCTCCCGAAGAGTATTCATTTGATGTATATCAAAATAACGGTTGCAGAAATTGTCCAGCAAAAAATCCGTGATTTTACAATTGTGAATCTATCCAGCCCTTAAGCGCATCCTTTGGCTTGAAGCCTACAGACGTGTCAGCCTTCTCGCCTTTCTTCAAAAGCACAAGATTCGGTATGCTCATCACCGAGAACTTCTCGGCAAGGTCGGGATTCTCATCCACGTCTATCGCATAAAAGCTGACCTTACCCTCATATTCACCTGAAAGCTCCTCAAGCACCGGAGCCATCATCTTGCAGGGGCCGCACCATGTAGCATTGAAATCAACTACCGCCACATCCTGCGCCTCCACATCCGCCCATTTGTCTGAACCTATTACATTTACCATGTCATACTTCTCCTTTCTTCCACAATATGATTATAATCTAAATTTCCCAAAAATACTCAACCGCCTCATAATTTCTTTGCAAGCTCCGTAAGATATGCAACCGCCGAAAGCGCCGCTACATTCCCTTCGCCTACAGCCTTAGCGTCCTGATACGGAGTTCCCGTGATATCTCCAGCAGCAAATAAGCCTCGTATGCTCGTAGACATATCCCGCTCTGTCTTTATATGCGCTCCCTCTGTCTCAAGCCCCGGCACGAGCTGTCCCGGAGATACCGAATCCCTTAGTACGAATATACCGTCCGAGACTATCTCCTGGCTATCAATCACGAGCACGCTCTTATTATCCGCTCTTCTGATCTCCTTAGGTATACCACTGATGATCTCTATATTATCACGGGAAACCTTTACCTCATCCTTATATGTCGGCACATAATAAACCTTATCCGCTACTTCCGCAAGAAACTCCGCCTCGTCCTCTTCCTTTGCAGAATATCCGAGTACAGTAGCTTCCTTACCCTTATACAGCGCCGCATCACAGGTAGCGCAGTAGCTTACTCCACGTCCAAGGTTCTCTTCCTCACCGGGAAGCAGCTTTCCCTGCATCACGCCTGTAGCAAGTATGACTGTCGTGGCTTCATGCATCTCCTTGGCACATTGTACGGCAAAATAATCGCCCATAGCATATATATTAGTAACCTGCTCCTCGGTGATCTCTATCCCCATCTGCGCCAGATGCTCCCGCATGGCAAGCACAAGCTCCTCTCCCGTCACATCAGGGAGTCCGGGATAATTCAGTATCTTATGTGACTTCTGCACCTTATTCGACAGATCCTTCCTGCCGATAAGCAATATGCTCTTATTCCTGTTCTTAGCCGTAAGCGCCGCCGAAACCCCCGCAGGTCCCGTACCCACTATCGCAATATCATACCTATTCATTTTAATCTCCTACTAAAACGCTGCCTGTCATCCGAGCCTCATACTACCTCTTTATAAAATCAAAACTAAAGTCATCGTCAAGATCAATATCTTGCGACGGCGTCTTCTGCCTCGGCGCAAGCTGCTGCCCCTGAGCCTGCATCTGCTGTCCCTGCATCTGCTGTCCTGCGGGTGCCATCCTGCGTTCCGGTTTCTTATTATAAACCTTCACATCCTCCCCGTCATCGTCGTCATCATCATAGTCATCGTCATCATAATCGT
>JAFTAP010000047.1 GCA_017455525.1 Lachnospiraceae bacterium | reverse complement strand
TGCAGATACCGGAAGCTGTTTTATACGACACTCATATGGATGAAGCTGATGCCTCGTCTTTTGCCAAGAAGATGGTGGCACTAGGTTACTATACCAAGAACAACGTTTCCATCGGTTACTGTTCACAGATCGCAGAAATGCCAGAGGAGGATTTTATACGTTTTCTTGGTGAAAACGGGATAAGCATCTTCCAGTATAAGGATAGTGATGAGCTTCTAGGGGAGCTCAAAAATGCCTAAGACTGTCATTGTTAATTCTACGCCTCTTATTGCTCTGGCCGGTATCGGCGAGCTCGAGATCCTAAGATCTGTTTACGGTCAGATAAACATCCCAAAGGCCGTTTACAACGAAGTGACCGTAAAGAGCGGCAAGGTATCAGATGCTGTACGGGCTGCAGACTGGATTAATATCGTAGAGATCAAAGATGTAGACAGCAAGAAGATGTATAAGGCCAAGCTTCATGCCGGCGAGGTAGAAGTCATGATATTGGCTCAGGAAATGGACGCTGATCTGGTCATAATCGATGATAATGCCGCAAAGAAGACAGCATCCTATCTCGGTCTGACTGTTGTTGGGACCATGGCTGTTCTGCTAAAGGCCAAAGAGTTAAAGATTATCTGTGATGTCAGCAGCTATATTGATAAACTGCTTGCTGACGGTTTCTATGTTTCACCTAAAGTCATAAGTATAGTAAAGGATCTGGCCGGAGAGTAACTCTGTGCCTGTATTCCTCTGATCCTTAGATGATGAGGATGAGGAAAGGACATGGAGATAGAAGGGAGAAGTCTCTCCCTGTGTCTGAGCCAGGCAAGCCTGTCTCAGCCTACCCTCTCTGCGGGGCAAGCATATGATCATATGCGAGTCAGCTTTATTCGCCCCGCAACGCCCCGCGTTATGTTGTAAGGGTGTCTGCTTGGGGATATCGGGTTCCCGTCCGCTGGCCTTGACATGGCCGCAGGGCGTGATGTTCGCTTATCAGGCGATGGGAATAAGGGATATAAATAAGATATATAGACCATGTCTATCTTTTTATGAATTTGCGAAACTTATTTTACGTTATCACTTATTTTACGTTATTGTCACATTAGGAGGAATATTATATGAGAAAACGTATTTTTGAAATAATAGAAGTGGCTAAGGATAACGACAGAGCGTCCGCCGTGTATGACTTCATAATGCTTGCTGCAATTGTGATAAGTGTCATCCCACTTGCGATGAAGCAGACGCATTTATTCTTTGTATATACAGACATTATTACTACGACACTCTTTATCATAGACTATATACTCCGAGTAATAACGGCTGATTATAAGCTTCAAAAAGAAAATATGCTTACGTCATTTCTTATATACCCATTTACGCCCTGGGCGATCGTGGATTTAATCTCCATACTCCCGGGACTATCGATCCTCTCAAGCGGTTTTAAGCTGCTAAGGCTCTTCAGGGTGTTCCGCACATTCCGTGTATTCAGGGTGTTCAAGGCTTTCAGATACTCAAAGAGCATATCCATTATTATGGAGGTGATGAAAAACTCAAAAGAAGCCCTTCTTGCTGTATGTGCTCTTGCAATCGGCTATATTATGATATCTGCACTAATAATCTTCAACGTAGAAGGGGATACCTTCAATACGTTCTTTGATGCAATATATTGGGCTACAGTATCACTTACCACCGTAGGTTACGGTGACATATACCCTGTATCAACGGCAGGTCGGGTAATAACGATGATATCATCGATGTTTGGTATAGCAATCGTGGCCCTTCCTGCAGGTATCATAACAGCCGGATACATGGAGGCGCTGAGCAATGAAAAGGAAAAAGAAAAACCTTAATTGATCTTGCTGTTCAGGAATGAAAGCGGGCCGTCAGTGGATGTCT
>JAFTAP010000046.1 GCA_017455525.1 Lachnospiraceae bacterium | reverse complement strand
TAAGCGAAATATGTAATTTCGCTTACTATAAAGCCTCCGGCGGATGCGCTCGGATTTTGTAAGGAAATATGCCGCTTTCAGCGGCCAAAATCCGACGCAGTAAACGCCAAAACGAAAAGAGTTTTGTCGTTTACTATACATGCGAAGCAAGGTTTTATTTTAGGAAGGAACAAATAAGGATATGGCAACAAGAAATGCGCTGATAATAAGCTCTGCGGAGACTTTCTCTGTAAGAGGCATAGAGATGAAGCTTAAGGGGATAGACGTGAGCACGTCTTATGCCACGCCGAAGATAAAAGACCTTGAGACAAAGTGCATAGGAACTGACCTTATAATCCTTTACACTGACGAGGGGGTTGACGACGCTGCGGAAGCCCTTGTGTACCTTAAGGATTACTGCATAGAGCATGACGAGCAGATCATTGTCATAGGCGCAAAGGCGGAATATGAGACCGTCTTACAGTTCCTGCCGGGAAGCTTCATATTGAATTTCTTCGAGAGACCTTTGGAGATGGATAAGTTTCTTGATGCTGTTGAGGACTATCTATCTGAAGTGTCGCAGCATGAGAGGCGCAAGAGCATCCTCATAGTTGATGATGATGTGTCATACATGAGCATGATACTTGACTGGCTTAAGGATAAGTACCGCGTGTCAATGGCAAACTCCGGAATGCAGGCTATCACCTGGCTTGCGAAGAACCACGCCGACCTCATCCTTCTCGACTATGAGATGCCGATTACGAGCGGCCCGCAGGTGCTTGAGATGATAAAATCCGAAGCGTCAACCTCGGAGATACCGGTCATGTTCCTCACGGGGAAGAATGACAAGGAAAGCATAATGAAGGTACTGTCCCTAAAGCCTGTGGATTATCTGCTTAAAACCATAGATAAGCAGGGCTTAAGGGAAAAGCTGGAAGCCTTTTTCCTGCAGCAGACGGCGAGGAAAGTGTAGAAGTGGATATTCGTGTTAAATGACAGGGGGATACAGAATGGGTACTTATGTGAATCCTCAAAGTGAGAGCATGCAATCAGCTGTGACCTCCAAGATATATGTGGATAAGACAGGGCTTATTTGGTTTTACGCAGAGGGAGGTCGAGGCTCTTTGTAAAAGAGATGACAATATATATGGTGTAAAGATCGAAGGTATGCAGGATTGGTACGACGGATACTATATGTATGCTCCGGAGTTTAATGGTGAAGTCGGGGGCGGCGATCCTTCAGATAAAGAGAAAGGAATACGCCGGAGCCCTGTCGGACTATAGGGGCGATATATTACTCGTGGGCATAAACTACACGAAGAAGACTGGGAAGTACACTTGTCACATAGAGAAGCTGATTTACGCCAAATGACAAGGAGGCAGGAGCTCTTGGAGGAACATTAAATGGCTGAAAAAGAGAGAATGTGCATGCAGCAGACGGAGGCGATAGAATGGGTTGCGGAGCAGATGCCCGGCGGTTTCTTCGTGTATCATGCTGATGAGAAGCAGAAAATAATATATGTGAATCAGGCGGCTTGCAGTCTGTACGGGTGTGAAAATGAAAAGGAGTTCCGGGAGCTTGTGGGCAACACGTTTCCCGGCATGGTGCATCCTGACGACAGAGCAAGAGTTCTATCGTCTATTGATGAACAGATAGCCGAAAGGTCAAATAAGAACATGGACTATGTGGAATACCGCATAATCCGCAAGGACGGCAGCATCCGTTATGTGGAGGACTACGGGCATCACTCTGAGATGACGGATTACGGGGATGTGTATTATGTCTTTATCGTAGATGTAACCGAGAAGAAGCACGCCGAGGAAGCGGAAGCCGCGAACAGGGCTAAGACGGCGTTTCTCACCAATATGTCACACGACATGCGCACGCCCATGAATGCGATAATAGGCTTCACGGATCTCGCTCTGCTTAACATAGAAGATCAGGCACTTATCAAGGACTATCTTGAAAAGATAAGGCTTTCCAGCGAGCATTTATTACTGCTTATAAACGACGTGCTGGAGATGAGCCGTATCGAGAGCGGCAAGATGAGGCTTAACGAAGCTCCCGTGAATCTCCTTGATATACTGGATAATCTCACTTATATCGTCAAAGGCGAGATAGGCGATAAGCAGCAGGAGCTTGTTATAGACACATCAGTGGTGACAGATGAGAATATCATGTGCGACAAGCTTCGCTTGGATCAGGTACTCCTAAACCTTGTATCGAATGCGGTGAAATATACTCCGAACGGCGGTAAGATTTTAGTTTCTATATCACAGGCTCCCGCAGGAGATGACGGCGTGTCTGCATATGAATTCAGAGTAAAGGATAACGGCATAGGCATGGCTCCTGAGTTTGCCGAAAGAGTATTCGAGCCTTTTGAAAGAGAGAACACATCTACTGTGAGCGGCATACAGGGTTCAGGTCTCGGAATGGCGATAACGAAGCGCATAGTCAATATGATGGGCGGTACTATCTCTTTAGAAACCGCTCCGGGCAAGGGTTCGGAGTTTATCGTAAAGCTTAACTTCAAGACGCTTCCTTCTGAGAATAAAAAAGTGGAGCCCTCCGTGTCGTCAGGTACATTTGATGAAGAAGGCTTCAAGGGCAAGCGCCTGCTTCTAGTAGAGGATATAATGATAAACAGGGAGATCGCTCTTGCCATGCTTTCCATATATGGCTTCGACGTAGAGGTAGCTTGTGACGGCGACGAAGCGGTTGAAAAGGTGAGGTCGAAGGGAGCGGATCATTATGATGCGGTGCTGATGGACATACAGATGCCGAAGATGAACGGCTATGATGCAACGAAAGCTATCAGGGCGCTTCCCGATGAGAATGTGTCGAAGCTTCCGATACTAGCCCTTACAGCCAATGCCTTCGCGGAGGATAAGCAGATGGCGTTTGAATCGGGAATGAACGCCCATATAGCAAAGCCGATAGACAGGGATAATCTGATAGGAACGTTGAGTAAGTTCATAGTATGAGACTGATAGGAACAAAGGATTTTTATAAGAAAACTCTTACTGTTGCCGTTCCGATAATGATACAGAACGGCATCACTAATGTCGTGGGAATGCTTGACAATATAATGGTCGGACGCGTAGGCACTGATGCTATGAGCGGAGTGTCTATCGTGAACCAGCTTTTATTTGTCTTTATTCTCTGTCTTTTCGGTGCCACGGCGGGTATAGGCATCTTCACGGCGCAGTTTGCGGGAAAGGGCGATAATGAGGGAATAAGATACACAATGCGTATGAAGCTCATGGTGGCTATTTTCCTTGCGGCTGTCGGGATAAGCATATTCGCTCTTAAAGGCGACAGCCTGATACAGTTCTGGCTAAAGGGTGATAGCGGCACGGGAAATATCGCTAATACTCTTTCGTCGGCGAAGAGCTATCTTTTCGTATGCCTTTTTGAGATGGTCCCGCTTGCCATAGCTATGTCTTATGCGGGGACTCTTCGTGAGACAGGCGAGACCATGCTTCCTATGAAGGCGGGCATTGCTGCGGTCTTTGTTAATCTGATAGGAAATTACATTCTTATATATGGCAAATTCGGCGCACCTGCTCTGGGCGTCGTAGGAGCCGCGCTTGCGACGGTCATATCAAGATTTGTCGAGGCTTTTATCGTGATATTCTGGATGCATACCCACGCCGATAAAAGTCCTTATGCTGCGGGACTATACAGAAGCTTTTATATACCCGCAGATCTGGTCAAGAAGATCGCGCTTAAGAGTTCTCCCGTGCTGCTGAATGAATTCCTGTGGTCCGGGGGACAGACCGTGCTAAGCCAGCAGTATTCGCTTATGGGACTTGACGTGGTGGCTGCCATGAACATATCATCGACGGTCAATAATGTCTTTAATATAGTGTTCATAGCTATGGGAGACGCTATAGCCATTATTCTAGGACAGGAGCTGGGAAAGAAAAAGAAGGACAAGGCGGGACTTATGGAGGAGGCTCATCAGCTTACCTTCTTCACCGTGGCGATCTGCCTGATATCGGGAGCGCTGCTTTTTATGGTATCGTCTCATTTCCCAAGGATATACAACACTTCGGACACTATACGAGGCATAGCCGCGGGGCTTATCAGACTGTGTGCAGTCTTCATGCCGCTCTATGCTTATGAAAATTCCGCCTATTTCACGTTGAGGTCGGGCGGGAATACATGGCTCACGTTTGTATTTGACTCGCTTTTCGTATGGGTGATATCGATTCCGGTTTTATGCATCTTAGTAAGATTCTCAGGACTTGCCATACTCCCCATGTTTGCCTGCGTCCAGCTCCTTGAGCTCATCAAATGCGCCATCGGCTTCATAATGGTAAACAAAGGCATCTGGATAAACGACCTCACGCAGTATGCGGAGAAATAATCAATTCTACAACGCAAAGGGGCTTTTGCCCCCAGCATCATTTGATTTGCAGGAGAACATCTTGGTAAACATATTATGTTGACCGAAGTGTAATAGATGTGGTAAAATAGCACGTTATATAATACTAGATATTGAAAGAGGAGATGACGGTTTTATTATTATGAAGAAGTACAGACAGAGGGCTATATCATTTATGCTGGCGGCGGTGCTTGTAATGGCGGTGCTGACTGGCTGCGGCGGATCGAAGGAAGCGGAGTCGCTGGATACGGTAGATCCTGCAAAATATGTGACGCTGGGAGAATATAAGGGGCTTACCATAGATGCGGTTGACACTACGGTAAGCGATGGCGATGTGGAAAAGAATATACAAAGCACGCTCTCGTCTCACGGGGAATTAAAAGAAGTCACCGGAAGGGCTGCTGAAATGGGCGATACCGTGAATATTGATTATGTGGGCACGAGGGATGGAGTGGCATTCGAGGGCGGAACGGGAAGCTATGACCTTAAGCTTGGCTCCGGTTCATTCATACCGGGCTTTGAAGAAGGAGTCGTGGGTATGAATGTAGGCGAGGAGAGAGACATACCGCTTACCTTTCCGGAGGATTACCATAGCGAGGAGCTTGCGGGGGCGGAGGTTGTATTTCATGTAACCGTGAACTCCATATCGGAGGAAAGCCTGCCGGAGCTTACGGACGAGTTCGTGCAAGGTCTTAACAATGGCATGGATACTGTAGATGAATATAAGACTTATGTAAAAAATAACCTTACCGAGCAGAATGAATCAACGGCAAAGGCGAATATGGAAGCAGACCTTCTTAAGATTGCCGTGGAGAATGCGACTATAGCAGATACGCTTCCCGAATGGCTTGTATCACAGAATGCCGCAGAGTTCAGATCCAGCACGGAAGCCTTCGTTAAGCAGTATGGGATGAGCCTCAGCGATTACTTTGAGCAGATGGGGAGCGACGAGGAGACCTTTAATTCCCAGGCAGAGCAGTATGGTACGGAGAAAGCAAAGACAGACCTTGTAGTGAAGGCTATCGCCGGTAAGGAGAAGCTTGAGGTCACTGATAAGGACGTTGAGGATTACTATACGAAGTATGCGTCTGATTATAACGCCACGGTAGAGCAGGTGAAGAATGCTGTACCTGAGGATGAATTAAAAACCTATCTGCTGCAGCAGAAGGTCATGGATTTCTTATATGACAATGCACAGATTACAGCGACTATCGTAGACTGAATGCGGTTTATAACAAGTTGATGCGCGGCTTTGAAATTATAAATATGATGCTAGGGTCAAAAGGTACAAATCCGATTGTGCTTGCACAAATAGGATTTGGAACTTGTGACCCGCCCGAACATGAGGAAGTAGCAATTTGCGTAGCAAATTAGCGGATTCCGAATGGACGGAGCATGG
>JAFTAP010000045.1 GCA_017455525.1 Lachnospiraceae bacterium | reverse complement strand
GATAGCCCGCATAGCTATGGCTGTGATCTTCGTTCCGAAATTCGGATACGATGCTATCACCTGGTCGGATCAGGCTGCCTGGTGTGCCGGTATCCTTTATATCCTGCCTATGTGCCTTATCTGTATAAAGCATATAGAGAAAAAGCTGTCAGGGGAATGGATCAGGGTTTAGGCAGCGATGGATATACTGTTCTGTGATTTTACCGGAGTATATGGAAACGAAGGTATATTAAGATACGGAGACGTTCTGGATCTTAAGAGTCTTAGTGGAACAAAAATGTATATCGACGAAGAAGCAGAGCTAAAAATACGTGAAAAAATAAACGGGCTGGGCGGTCCCGCCGGATATAAGCTTCGCTTCCTTGATAACGGAAATTACCATTATATGACGAGGATACTCGCATCCTATGAGCAGGATTTTTTTGACCTTATAACCTTTGACAATCATTCTGATGATAAAGTACCTGAATTTAGCGGGTTGAAATCCTGCGGCTCCTGGAGACTTGATATAAGGGAGGAGAACCCATATCTTGCGGGATCGGCATTGATACGAAAAAGAGAAGATTTTGAGAAGAATTATGTCCCGTCTGATCTCCCGCTTTACATTTCAATTGACAAGGATATACTGTCAGAGGAAGTGCTGAATACGAACTGGGATCAGGGTGAGATGAGGGATTATGAGCTTTTCGATATGTTGGAAATGCTTTTTTCTTCGAGGGATGTGACAGCCATTGATGTATGCGGAGAGGATCTGCCCGATGCGCCCATAGAGGCGAACAGGCTGTTTAATGAAAAACTGATTCGGGTCATATCCGGGAAAATGAAGCGGGAAACAGAACAGGTAAGAAGATAGTGCCAGGCATGCGAGGCGCTAAGTGCCTAACAAAAGAAGGAGTAAGATATGAGTCAGGCTGATGTTATATTTAAGAAGATGTGTGAAGATATTTTAGAGAACGGAACTGATAATAAAGGAGAGGAGATACGTCCGCGCTGGGAGGATGGAACCCCGGCATATACCCTGGCTCGTTTCGGTGTTGTAAACAGATATGATCTTAGTGCCGAGTTTCCGGCGCTGACTTTCAGGAAGATAGCCTTTAAGACCTGCATAGATGAGCTTTTGTGGATATGGCAAAAGCAGTCGGAAAATATCCATGACCTAAAAGGACATATATGGGATTCATGGGCGGATGACAAAGGCTCTATAGGAAAAGCCTATGGATATCAGCAGGCAAAGAAGCATTTTTATACTGACGTAAAAGAAGAGGCTTTGAATAAGGCCTTTGGCGGTCTTACAGCTCCAAACGGACATACTTACGCTGAAAAAGCTCAAAGAAACGGAGGGGATGGCTTTCTTATGAGCCAGCTTGACAAGGCGATCTATGATCTGAAGACCACGCCCTTTTCAAGACGTATAATAGTTTCCATGTGGAATCCCGAGGAGCAGTATGAGATGCATCTTGCTCCCTGCGCGTATGAGATGACCTTTATGGTTACAAGGGATTACAGAGAAGATAAACTGGTTCTTAACGGTATATTAAACCAGCGTTCAAATGATCTTCTCGCCGCCGGAAACTGGAACGTAGTGCAGTATTCTGTCCTCATATATATGCTTGCTCAGGTATGCGGAATGAAGGCGGGGGAGCTTGTCCACGTGATAGGCAATGCCCATATCTATGACAGACATATCGATATAGTAAAAGATTTGATAAAGCGTCCGCAGTATCCTGCGCCGAATTTCTCGATAGTGCGTGAAGTAAAAGATTTCTATGATTTCACGGTGGATGATTTTTCACTGACAGACTATGAGTACGGTCCTCAGGTACAGAACATACCCGTAGCTATATAAAAATAAGCCATTATAGTAAGCGAAATTATTAATTTCGCTTACTATAAAGCCTCCGGCGGATGCGCTCGGATTTTGTAAGGAAAAATGCCGCTTTTAAGCGGTGCCAGATGCGCATGGCGCATCTAAACGGCACTCAAAATGTGCCACTGGCACATTTTGCAGCCAAAATCCGACGCAGTAAACGCCAAAACGAAAAGAGTTTTGTCGTTTACTATACTATAGGAGTTGTAATAGAATTATGAGTCTTAAACCAAACAGGAAATTAACAGACGCAGGAAACCCGGCGAAGCCTGCGGGTGAAGCGGGAGCAGATATGCTCCGCTATATGAATGAAGAGCATTCAGACCTTACTTTATGGGCGTTGGATTTATTTGATTACAATAAGGACGACCGCATACTTGATATTGGCTGTGGCGGAGGGGCAACTTTAAGGTATCTTGCAGAGCGAATAGAGGGCGGGCATTTCACGGGAGTGGACTACTCCGATGTATCCGTCGCCTTATCCGAAGAAACAAATGCGAAACATATTGCAGGAGGAAGGATGGAGATAGTGTCAGGCTCGGTTTCCGATCTTCCGTTTGAAGATAATACATTTAACAAGGCGATAACCGTGGAGAGTTTTTATTTCTGGCCTACTCCGATAGAAAGCTTAAAGGAAGTACATAGAGTGCTTGCCGACAATGGCGTATTCCTGCTGGTGTCCGAGATATATGAACGTCCCGACCTCACGCAGCATAGTCGTGACAATATAAAAAGATACAATATGAACGTACCGGGAATAGAGGAGTTCAAGAAGTTATTCCATGACGCCGGCTTCAGAAAAACTGAAATACACACGAAAGACGGCGAATATTGGATTGCGGTCATGGGATATAAATAATGTACTTTTTTGTTCATGAAAAAAATCTGCCCAACGGGGCAGGCTTCGGGTTATTCAGCATCACACATTTTGCTTGGATTTAGTTAGATGTTTTTATGGGAATATGGATTTGAAGAAAGGGGGATTTGGAAGATTATGGAACGGATAAAGCTGAAGAAGGGCGTGAATCTCGGTGGATGGATGTCGCAGTGCGACTACAGCGAGGGGAGGCTTAACGGGTTTATTACGGAGGAGGATATTAAGAAAATTGCTTCGTGGGGGATGGATCATGTAAGGCTTCCTGTGGACTATAATGTAATACAGAATGAAGACGGCAGCATGAAGGAGGATGGTCTTGAGCGGATAGATAAAGCCATAGAATGGGCTAAAAAGCATGACATGCGTATCATCCTTGATCTGCACAAGACAATGGGTTATTCCTTTGACAAGGGAGAAAATGAAGCAGGATTTTTCGGTGATGAGAGGCTTCAGGAATATTTCTACAGGATATGGGAGACGCTTGCTTCAAGATATGGCGACAGACCTGACACCATATACTTTGAACTTTTGAATGAGGTCAACGAGGAATCGGACATAGATGCGTGGAACAGGATATCGCATGAATGCATCAGGCGGATCAGGGAGCATGCAGGTGATACATTCGTACTGGTGGGGAGCTATAACGGAAATTCGGTAAAGACCGTAAAGGATCTTGCTTCGCCGTATGACGATAAGGAAATATATAATTTCCACTGCTATGAGCCGCTGCGGTTTACGCATCAGGGGGCTTATTGGATAGATGACGAGTTTCCTACGCTAAGGATCCGTTTTGCAGAGAGCGGAGTGACAGAGGAGTTTTTTGACGGGCTTTTCGGCAGCGCGATAGAGAAGGCGAAGAAAGAGGGAACATGCCTTTACTGTGGAGAGTATGGAGTTATCGACATAGTAAGTCCTGAGGATACGCTTGCATGGTATAAGACGATACATTCGGTGTTTGAGAAGTATGATATAGGTCATGCGGCATGGAACTATAAGGAGATGGACTTCGGGCTTGCTGATGAGCGCATGGATGGAGTGAGGGATGAGTTGTTGAAGTATCTTTGATGGATATGCTATTTCAGAGAATAAAGGCATTGCTCTGAAGCGTGACTGTTACGCCAGCGTCATGAGCGAAATGCTGTTTTATAAGGGGGAGAGCATGGATATAGTTAATAAAGGAAATAAGGTTCTTATTGAAAAGGACAGAGAGAGGCTTGAGATTTCTTATGTGAAGAGCGGGATTCTTCATTGCAGATATGGGAAAGAGGCATTTGGTACGGAGAGATCAATGCTTTTAGATAGGAGAGCCTTGGGAGCTATTGATAATGGTTGCGGCATTAATATAGAAACAGAGGAAACGCCTGATTCCATAAGTATAAGCGGGGGCGATGTCATAGCGACAGTATCGAGAGAGAGCCTTGATATCACTTGGAAAAAGACATCAGATAGCAGCACTTTGCTTAAAGAGGGGAAGAAGGAATTTATTCAGATACCCGTGATGAAATATACGACCGGCGGGGAGGCTCCTGTTATCGACAGGGTAAAGACCGTTGACGGCGAGAGGAATTTTATTCGTAATCTGAAGGAAGTCGAGGATCATAAGGCATGGCAGGGGAGGCTTTATTTTATCTTCGCTGACGGCGAACAGATACACGGTCTGGGACAGGCGGAGGAAGGGATCTATGATTACCGGGGGCATGTGCAGTATCTTTATCAGCACAATATGCGCATCCCTATGCCTATGTTATTATCGAATAAGGGCTACGGCATGTTCTTTGACTGCACTTCGCTTATGACATTCTCCGATACGGAGAACGGATCTTATTTATTCTTTGATACGATACCGTACCTTAATTATTATTTCATTGCAGGAGAGAGCGTTGACGAGATAATTGCGGGCTTCCGTTATCTCACGGGAGACGCGGCAATGCTTCCGAAATGGGCTTACGGTTACGTGCAGTCGAAGGAGCAGTATTATACGGCGGACGAGCTTGTGGATGTCGCTTCGCACTATCGTAAGCTTGGCATACCGCTTGACTGCATCGTGCAGGACTGGAATACATGGGAGCAGGACAAGTGGGGAAATAAGATATTAGACCCTGCGCGCTACGGCAATATGAAGGAGTGCTCCGAGAAGCTGCATGAGATGAATGTCCACACTATGGTATCCGTATGGCCTAATATGAATTCAGGCACGGAAAATTATGATGAGTTCATGGCTAACGGACAGCTCTTAAATGACCTTGCGACTTACGATGCCTTTGACGAGAGGGCGAGAGAGGTATACTGGAAGCAGGTAAAAGAAGGACTTTACGACAATGGCTTTGATTCTCTGTGGTGTGATTCCACGGAGCCCTTTTCGGGACCTGACTGGGGCGGGGAGATAAAGAGGGAGCCTTGGAAACGCTATCAGATAGTGGGTGATGAGCACAAGAAATATCTGCCGCCTGAAAAGGCGAACGCCTATGCGCTTGCGCATGCTAAAGGCATATTTGAGAATCAGAGGAAGACGGTAGACGGTAAACGCGTACTGAATCTTACCCGATCGGGCTATGCTTCGGGACAGAAGTACGGCGCAATGCTCTGGTCGGGAGATACCTATGCTTCATGGGAGACTTTAAGGCGGCAGATTACCGAGGGGCTTAATATGTCGCTTTCAGGCTATCCCTACTGGACGCTTGACATAGGCGGATTTTTCACTGTAGGAAAGGAATGGAAGAACCGCGGCTGCGGCTGTAATAATGACCCTACGCCCAAGTGGTTCTGGACGGGGGCGTATGATGACGGAGTGCAGGATAAGGGCTACTGTGAATTATATGTAAGGTGGCTTCAGATGGGAACCTTCCTTCCTATGTTCCGTTCGCATGGCACGGATACGCCGAGGGAGATATGGAACTTCGGCAAGGAGGGAGAGCCCTTTTATGATGCTATAGCGAAGTTCATTCGACTCAGATATCAGCTAATGCCTTATATTTATTCTCTTGCGGGAGCGGTGAGACTTTCTTCTGATACGATGATGCGGAGCCTGCTCTTTGATTTCCCGAATGATGAGAGGGCGGTAAAGATTTCTAATGAGTTCATGTTTGGCAGGAATTTACTTATATGCCCTGTGACGGAGCCTATGTATTATGAGGCTAAAAGCAAGGAGATAGATCGAGAAAAGACTTGGGAGTGCTACCTTCCGTCGGGATGCGATTGGTACGATATATGGGACAATAAAAAATACGAGGGCGGACAGACCGTTACTGTGGATGCTCCCATTGACAGGATTCCGATCTTTGCGAAGGGAGGAAGCATAATTCCTATGAGACAGGGCTTAAGCTACGCAATGGAGGATAATGACGAGCCGATAGAGCTTCATGTCTATACGGGAAGCGACGGAGAGTTTTTATTCTATGATGATGCGGGCGAGGGCTATGCTTATGAGGACGGGGAATATGAGACTATCCTTATCGAGTGGTCTGAGAGCGACCGTAAGCTTACGATTGGAGAGAGAGGAAGCGGGAGAGGCAGTATCATAGGTGCCGATGCTTCAGATAAGAGCGGGTACTACGGCAGGAGCTTCGAGGGTATGAAGGCTGCGAGAAAGCTTAAGATATACGTGGATGGAGAATTAAAGCAGGAGACAGGCTACATCGACAGCAGGCTTGAGCTGAAATTGTAGGTTATGGGATAGTGTAAGAAAGCACTGAAGACAAAAATTATGCACATGCCAGCGTTTATGTTATAATCTCTTTCATGTGTTTCAGCAAGAAGACACATTTATTTTTGTGCTATCAAGGTTTTGGTATTTATGAGGCTTGCAGACGGTTCTGTTTGCTGCAGTGTTTTTCTATACATGGAAAAGTTGCCACTGTTTATCTGACAAGGCAGTACAGGGGACTTTGAATTTGGAGGGAACTGATGGTTAAGATCGGGATAATAGGCTCTACGGGATATGCGGGAGCGGAGATAGCAAGGCTCCTTGTATCACATAAGGATGTCGAGATACGCTGGCTCGTATCGAGAAGCTTTGCGGGACAGAGCTATGCGGGCATTTACAGGAATTTATTTGAGATAATAGATAAGGAATGCTCGGACATAAGCATAGATAAGATGGCGGAGGATGTGGATGTAATATTCACTGCCACGCCTCAGGGCTATCTGCAGGGACAGCTTACAAGGGATATTCTTGATAAATGCAAGATCATAGATATGTCCGCCGACTATAGGATAAAGGATGTCAAGGTTTATGAGAAGTGGTACGGCATGGAGCATCATTCGCCTGAGCTTCTGCCTGACGCTGTATACGCTCTTACGGAGATCAACAGGGATAAGATAAGGGAGACGAGGCTTCTCGCTAATCCCGGCTGTTTCACGACATGCTCCATACTTACGGCATATCCTCTGATGAAGGAGCGTATGATAGAGAAGGATTCGCTAGTAATAAATGCGCTGTCTGGCGTGTCAGGAGCGGGAAGGGGAGCGAAGGTCGCCAATCTTTTCTGCGAGGTGAATGAATCGGCGAAGGCTTACGGCGTGACTACTCACAGGCACACTCCGGAGATAGAGGAGCAGCTAGGATATGCATACGGCGAGGACGTTACGCTTCAGTTTACTCCGCACCTTATCCCCATGCACAGGGGGATACTTGCGACGGAGACGGCAAGGCTAAAGGGAAGTTATTCCTATGATGAAATAAAGGCGGTATACGATAAGTACTATGACAAGGAAAAATTCATAAGGACACTCCCCAAGGATGTCTGCCCTGAGACAAGGTTTGTCGAGGGAAGCAACTATGTGGACGTTAATTTCAGGATTGATGAGAGAACGGGCAATATCATTTTAATGGGAGCGCTTGATAATCTTGAAAAGGGCGCGGCTTCACAGGCTGTGCAGAATTTCAACGTGATGTTCGGATTTAATGAGGACGAGGGGATAGATATGCTCCCGATGGTGCCGTGATGGAAATAAGGGAGATGCTGCCTTCGGACTATGACGCAGTGAAGGCTCTGTGGCTTACCATAAAGGGCTTTGCGATAAGGAGCATAGACGATTCAAGAGAGGGCGTAGAGAAATTCATAGCGAGGAACCCGCATTTATCGACCGTTGCAATAGAAGATGATCATGTGGTGGGAGCAATACTCTGCGGACATGACGGCAGGCGCGCGACGCTCTATCATGTCTGCGTCGGGGAGCCATACCGCAAGCGGGGAATTGGTAAGGCTATGGTCGTAAGGTGCATGGAAGCATTACAGGAAGAGGGGATAAATAAGGTCGCTCTTATTGCCTTCACCCACAATGATGTCGGGAACGCTTTCTGGAAGGAGATAGGCTGGACGGAGAGGGAAGATCTTAATTATTATGACTTCACGCTTAATACGGAAAATATAGTAAGGTTTAACGAATAGCAAGCATTCGGGATTTTTTGATCGTATGAGAGGATCTGATATATGAAGATGATAGACGGCGGAGTCACGTCCGCAAAGGGATTTAAGGCTTCAAGCTGTGCGGCGGGAGTAAAGTATAAGGACAGGCTTGATATGGCTATGGTTTATTCGGAAAAGCCCTGCGTCGCAGCGGGAACCTTCACGAGCAATGTCGTGAAGGCCGCTCCCGTGCTATGGGACAGACGGATAATAAGAGAGGGCACAGGTGATGTCAGGGCGGTTGTCGTTAATACCGGAATAGCGAATGCGGGGACAGGCAAAGAGGGAATGAGGCTTTGTGAGGAGACCGCGGAGACAGCTTCAAGGACGCTTGGGATAAATAAGGACGAGGTACTTATCGGCTCTACAGGCGTGATAGGCCCCCAGTTAAATATGAAGGCAATAAATGGCGGGATAGAAATGCTGGCGGGAAGCCTGTCTGATGGGAGGGAAGCGGCGCATCATGCGGCGGAGGCAATAATGACTACCGACACGCATCCGAAGGAATGCGCCATAGAGCTTGAGATAGGCGGTAAGGTCGTGACGCTTGGCGGCATGGCGAAGGGTTCCGGTATGATACATCCCAATATGTGTACGATGCTTTCATACATAATGACGGATGCTGACTTATCAAAGGAACTATTGCAGAAAGCCTTGTCAGAGGTCGTTATCGATACCTTCAATATGGTATCCGTTGACGGCGATACCTCGACAAATGACACCCTTATCGTCATGGCAAACGGAGAGGCAGGGAATGCGAAGATCGCGTCAGAGGGAGCGGACTATGATGCTTTCAAAGAAGCCCTCTATAAGATAACGGAGAACCTTGCCAGACAGCTAGCGGGTGACGGAGAGGGCGCTACGAAGCTTGTAACATGTAATATAATCAATGCTTCTGATAAGGATAAGGCGAGGGTGCTTGCGAAGTCCGTCATCACATCAAGCCTTACCAAGGCCGCAATGTACGGTAATGACGCTAACTGGGGACGGATACTATGCGCTATGGGATATTCGGGAGCGCAGTTCGATCCGGAGAAGCTTGATATTTTTTTTGACGCCAAAGGCTGTGAGAGGATACACATATATCATGACGGGGAGACAATGCCTTATTCAGAGGATGAGGCGACGGCTTTATTAAAGCATGAGGAAGTCATAATAACCGCCGACATGAAGGAAGGTAAGGCGGAGGCTACGGCTTGGGGCTGCGACCTTACGCATGAGTATGTGAATATAAATGCGGACTACAGAAGCTGATATTTTACATTTGATATGCACATGATGCGACTCATCAAGCCGGCAGACCGCCGGATTGTAACAAACATTTTGCTGGTACGGGCATAAAGCGTACAGGGAGGAAAAAGTTAAATGGAAACTACGGAAATATTGCGGCAGCTTGCCGTGATAGTCGTTGCGGCGAAATTTTTCGGGCTCGTCGCAAGGAAGATACACGCGCCGCAGGTAGCGGGAGAGATAATAGCGGGACTTCTGATAGGCCCCAGTCTATTAGGCATAGTCATGCCGTCTGATTTCCTGTCAGGGATGGCGGAGATAGGCGTTATCATGCTTATGTTCTCTGCGGGACTTGGGACAGATATAAAGGAGCTTAAGGAGACGGGCGTTAAGGCTACGCTTATAGCCTGTGCGGGCGTATTTATTCCTCTGATATGCGGAACCTTGCTTTATATGTGCTTCTATGGCTTCTCTCCCTTCGGCTCGGAGGCATTCTTCAAGGCTTTATTCATAGGAACTATTCTTACGGCTACATCCGTATCTATCACGGTAGAGGCTTTGAAGGAGCTGGGAGTCCTTTCGGGGACTATAGGCACGACTATAATGAGCGCTGCGATAATAGATGATGTCATAGGCATCATAGTGCTCACGATTGTCATAAGCTTCAAGGATCCGAATGCTGATATAGTGTCGGTAGTGTTGCATACGGTTTTATTCTTTGTCTTCGCAGTTGGAGTGGGCATCATCATATACCATATATTCAAGGTGATAGACAAGAGATACCCGCATACGAGGCGCATCCCCATAATGGGAATGGCGCTTGCCTTCATAATGGCGTATCTTGCTGATAAATATTTCTCCGTGGCGGATATAACCGGAGCTTATATTGCGGGAGTCATACTTTCCTCGCTTGACGATTCCAGCTATATATCAAGGAAGATGGACGTGAACTCATATATGCTCTTCGGTCCCGTGTTCTTCTGCTCGATAGGACTGCAGACGAACGTGCGGACGCTTGATACTACTATAATCTTATTCTCGGCGTGCTTCGTCGCGGTAGGGCTTCTGGCAAAGATCATAGGCTGCGGCGGCATATCGAGGATAATGAGATACGGCTGGGGAGACTCGGCAAAGATCGGCGTCGGGATGATGACGAGGGGCGAGGTCGCTCTTATCGTTGCGCAGAGGGGACTTGCAGCCGGCATGATGGGACAAGCGTACTTTACTGCGGTTATTTTGCTGATAATCGTAAGCTCTATCATAACTCCGATACTGCTGAAGTTTCTTTATGACGTGTTCCCGGAGGACAGGGAGCATGTGTCGCATACGCCCGCATAGGCTGGTGACATGGTACGGAGGCGGATAAATAATTTCAATCTGCGTCAGATAGCAGACAGCGGGCAGTGCTTCAGGATGGTGATGCTTGATGATGCGCACGCCAGGCTTGTGGCTTTTGGCAGGGCGCTTGATATCACGGATAATGTAGACGGCCCGTTTGATTTTTCCTGCACCGAAGAGGAATATGAGAGCGTATGGTCTGATTATTTTGATCTTGATGAAGACTATGCGGGCTTTATCTCTTCCATAGATCCGGAGGACGGCTTTCTCACAAGGGCAGCGGAGCATGGCAGCGGGATTAGGATACTCAGGCAGGAACCCTTTGAGACGCTGATAAGCTTCATCATATCCCAGAGGAAGAATATCCCCGCCATACAGTCGTCGGTAGAAAAACTATGCAGGACATGCGGAGAGAAGATAGGGGATGAAATATACGCTTTCCCCAAGCCTTCGGATATTGCCATGCTTTCAAGCGCAGAGCTTGAGGGCTGCTCTTTAGGCTACAGAGCGCCTTATGTAAGGGAAGCTGCGAGGCGGGTGTCGTCGGGAGAGATAAGCCTTGAAGCTTTGATGGATTTATCTGACGATAAGCTTTTTGATGAGCTGATGTCGTTTTACGGAGTAGGAAGGAAGATAGCGAACTGCGTCATGCTTTTTGCTTATCACAGGATAGGGGCTTTTCCTGTTGACGTATGGATACAGAGGATTGAGGATGAATATTATGGTGGGAGATTTCCGGTGGAGAAGTATAAGGGCTATGCGGGTGTGTTACAGCAATATCTCTTTTTTTATGGGCGAACTCTCAAGTGAAGAGCAAGGAGCTTGCTTATAGACATATTGCTTTGAAAAATATAAAATGATAATTGATTTTTTGAAAACTAAGGAGAGAGTTTAAGATGAAATACTTTGGTACGGACGGATTCAGAGGAAGGGTTAACGAGACTTTATGCCTTAATCATGCGATAAAGATAGGGGAATATCTTGGAAGATATTTCTCACAGACCAAGCAGAATCCGAAAATCTTAATAGGCAAGGACACGAGAAGGTCGAGCTATATGCTTGAATACGCACTGTCAGCGGGCATCACGTCAGCGGGCGGAGACGCATATCTTATGCATGTCACGACTACGCCCAGCGTGTCCTATATCACGAAGAGGGACGGCTTTGACTGCGGAGTAATGATCACGGCAAGTCACAACCCTTATCATGATAACGGTATCAAGATAATAAACAGCAGCGGCGATAAGATGGGTGACGAATTCCTGTCAGGCATAGAGGATTATATTGACGGGAAGATACAGTTAAGCTCTTCTTTAGAGCCGGGAAAGTGCATTGATTATCTGATAGGACGCAATAAATACGTGAACTATCTCTCGACCCTTCCGAAAAATTCTTTCAGGGGCTACAAGATAGGGCTTGACTGCGCGAATGGAGCGTCCTTTGCGGTCGCAAGGAATATATTCAGCATGCTGGGGGCTGATGTGTTCATGATAAATAACAAACCTGACGGCAAGAATATAAACGTTGACTGCGGCTCCACGCATCCGGAATTATTACAGGAGTACGTGAAGGGAAATAAGCTTGACATAGGCTTTGCCTTTGACGGCGACGCTGACCGCTGCATGATGGTAGACGAGAAGGGCAATCTTATAGACGGCGACGGCATAATGTATATTATCGCCCTGTACCTGAAGGAGCACGGAAGGCTTAATAAGGACACTGTCGTAGCCACGGTCATGTCTAACATAGGACTTAAGAAGGCGCTTAATAATCACGGCATAAGCATAGCAAGTACGGATGTGGGCGATAAATACGTGGCACAGGAGATGTTTGACAATGGATACGTGATAGGCGGTGAGCAGTCAGGGCATATTATCTTAGGCGAATATGCTAACACAGGCGACGGGATACTTACGGCGCTTATGCTTGCTGACATCCTCGTTGATACTAAAAACCTTGCGTCGGCTCTTACGGCTGGGCTTGAGATATTCCCGCAGAAGCTTAAGAACGTGATAGTCAAGGATAAGAAGGAAGCTATGGAAGACAAGGAGATCCTTGCTTTAGTTGATAAGTGCAACGCAGAGCTTGACGGCAACGGCAGGGTGCTTCTTCGCGCAAGCGGCACGGAGCCTATGATAAGGATAATGGTCGAGGCTGCGGATGGTAAGGCGTGTGATGATTATATTGCAAGGATTGATAAGCTCGTGGAGGAAAGATACGCAGCAGGATAATAGCTGACTACAGGCATTGAAACATAAAGTATAAACACATCCCGACAAATGTTTCGCTGTCGGGATGTGTTTATTTTATCACCATTGTGGTTAACGTCTTAATGCTGCTAATCCGGCGTATTGTCTATGGACGGAAGAGTCATGCCATAAGCGGAAATTGCCTATTGATGTACGAATACGGGCGTGCCTACGGGGGCTGTATCGTATAAAATAGCTGCCATAGACTTCGGAAGGTTCACGCATCCGTGAGAGCCGCTTTTCTGATATATCGTCCCGCCGAAGGAGCTTCTCCAGGTAGCGTCGTGAAGACCGTAATTTCCTATGAAGGGCATCCAGTAGTTAACGAAGGATTCGTAATTATCGCCCTTAAGAGTACGGTTTCTCTGCTTGCCATAGATGGAATATAATCCCTGCGGCGTATCATTATGCCGTGAGGTATTGCCGGTAACGATATCCGATACGAGCGTCGCACCGCCATTTATATAGTAAGTAAGCTTCTGTGCTGTTATATCCACGTCTATATAGGTATGATCAGGGATGGATGCCACTATTGCGGCATTCTCTGCAAGACGGTTAGCTTCTGCCGCTTTTTCTATTGCTTCCTTCGCAGCGGCTATGGCGGCTTTTTCAATCTCGGCTCTCTCTAATGCCGCAAGCTCTGAAGCGGATTTTATTATAGAAGCTGTCTTATCTGCGATGGCTTCCTTGTCGGCAGCAGTGGTGTCCGTCTGCTCCGTCACAGCTTCAGCCTGTGCCGTCACGCTTGTCATCATAGGCACATGAGAGGCCTCGCTTGAACCGGAGGTGATAAGGTTAGTGAGATACTGCCTCTCGGCGGCCTGATCCATCTGCAGGGTTCCCGGCACATCATAGATTGCAGCTATTGAAGCGACAAGGCTCGAAACAGCCGCACTGTCTGCGTAATACATTCCATTTGAATCTACGGCGAGCGTTCCGTCCGCATTCTTCGCAAGGAGTGCGCCCATAGTAGACTGACTTACGAAAAACTTCGAGTTTGCACCGCTTGTTATCGGGTATGAACTGAAATCATATACGACCGAGCCGATGCTCTGCGCCATGGCGTTTTGTGACGGAATTATCAGTACGGCAAAAAAAAGAATCGCCGATGTGATGGCTGTAAGTAACTTTTTCATTTTCCTCTCCTACTAATAACGATAGTTCATTACCTATCTTCAACCGTTCGGAGCTGATACCGTAACCGTCCAAAGAACGGACGCTAACGGTATCATGCTCCCTTGAATAAGTGCCGGTTATATCCGACTCCTTCATGTAAACCAAATAAGACTACAATCCCTGTTATTATACGTTTTTATGTGAACTGTTTTCAACTACTAGATATTGTGTCATTGTATCTCAAAAAGTCCATTTGTGGCATTGACTAGGGAAGCGAAAAAGCCTTACACTATGCTATGCGGGTGCTTGAATGTAAAATAATCAGTCTGTGAGGCTATGATATACGGAAAAGAGGAAGAGAGATGTCATTACTTGAAATCAAAGACTTAAGCGTTTCGGTAGAGGATAATGAGATACTTAAGGGCGTGAACCTTAATATAGGAAAGGGCGAGACGCATGTGCTGATGGGACCTAACGGAGCGGGGAAATCAACGCTAGGAAACGCCCTTATGGGAAATCCTGCATATAAGATAACCGGCGGGAGCATTTATTTCAATGGTCTTGACATAAAGGATGAAAGCCCAGATAAGAGGGCAAAAGCCGGGATGTTCATGTCATTTCAGAATCCGCTTGAGGTTCCCGGGATCACGGTTTCTTCTTTCATAAGGAATGCGATAATGCAGAAGACGGGAGAGAAGATAAAGTTCTCAGAGTTCCGTAAGGACTTGCTTCGGAATATGGAGCTTCTTGATTTTGATGCTTCATATAAGGACAGGGATCTTAATGTAGGCTTTTCGGGCGGCGAGAAGAAGAAGGCGGAGATTTTGCAGCTTCTTATGCTCAAGCCAAAGTTTGCAATCCTTGACGAGACGGATTCGGGACTTGACGTGGATGCGGTGCGGACAGTCTCTGCGGGCATTGAAGAGTATCAGAAGCAGGAGGACGGCGCACTTCTTATCATAACCCACAGCGCGAAAATACTTGAATCGCTGCATGTTGACTATACGCATGTATTGGTCAAGGGAGAGATAGTAGCCGACGGCGACGGCTCGCTCGTGGATGAGATAAATCAGAACGGATTTGAGAAGTACATTAGTGAGTAGGATATGGAAAGAGAACGCAGCGAAGTAAACGACATAGACAGAAGCCTCTATGATTTTAGGTATGAGGAAAAGGACGAGGATTTCTATAAGGTAAAGGAAGGGCTTACCCCCGATATCGTGCGTGAGATCTCAAAGGAAAAGCACGATCCTGCATGGATGCTTGATTTCAGACTAAAGAGCCTCGAAATATATAATGAATTAAAGGTGCCCGACTGGGGACCTGATATTTCGGGGCTTAATATGGACGATATCGTAACCTATGTAAAGCCGAAGACCAAGATGCAGGCGACATGGGAGGATGTACCCGATGATATAAAGAATACTTTTGAGAGACTCGGCATACCCGAAGCCGAGAGGACAAGCCTTGCGGGAGTCGGAGCGCAGTATGACTCCGAGCTTGTCTATCATAATGTCAAGGAAGAGGTGCTTGCGCAGGGCGTGATATACACGGATATGGAGTCCGCTCTTACAGGCGAATACGAGCAGATGGTGAAGGATCATTTCATGAAGCTCGTACCGCCGACAGACCATAAATTCGCAGCGCTTCACGGTGCTGTCTGGTCGGGCGGATCCTTTGTCTATGTTCCGCCGGGAGTTAAGGTGGAGATTCCATTACAGTCTTATTTCCGCCTTAATGCGGCTGGGGCGGGACAGTTTGAGCATACGCTTATAATTGTGTCGGAGGGAGCAGACTTGCATTTCATAGAGGGCTGCTCCGCACCGAAGTATAACGTGGCTAATCTTCATGCGGGCTGCGTGGAGTTATTCGTGGGAAAGAATGCGAGACTAAGATATTCCACTATTGAGAACTGGTCGAAGAATATGTATAACCTCAACACGAAGCGTTCTATCTGCGAGGACGGAGCTACAATGGAGTGGGTTTCAGGCTCCTTTGGCTCGCATGTGTCATACCTCTACCCTATGACGATACTTAAGGGCAATGATTCGCATTGTGAGTTCACGGGCATCACCTTTGCGGGAGCGGGGCAGAACCTCGACACGGGCACGAAGATAATGCAGACAGGAGAGCGCACGTCTTCATTCGTGAATACGAAGTCGATATCAAAGAGCGGTGGGATAAGTACGTTCCGCAGTGCCGTGACCGTTGGGGAGAGGGCAAAGGACGCCAAGGTTTCCATATCCTGTGCTTCTCTCATGCTTGACGATATATCGAGGTCTGACACGATACCCGCTATGGATATACGCACGAACGAGGCGGATGTCGGGCATGAAGCGAAGATAGGGCGTATCTCGGATGATGCGGTATTCTATCTTATGAGCCGCGGCATCTCCGAGGAGGACGCGAAGGCTATGATCGTATCGGGCTTTGCGGATAATGTCTCAAAGGAGCTTCCGCTTGAATACGCTGTCGAGATGAATAATCTCATACAGCTTGAGATGAAGGGGGCGATAGGATGATGCGGGTTAACAGGCTTGATTCGCCTACATGGAATGCTCTTAAGATAAATGATGCGGTGATAGCAGACGATATAACGCTGAATGCCAGCGGAAAGGCGATAGTAGAGAAAATTCCCGCAGGAGTCATAATCGGCAATGAATCCTGTAAGGACTGCGGCGGCTGTGACTTAAAGGATGCGGTAGATATAAAATCTATTAAATGCGGAATGGGAGAGGAAGCCGATGCTTTCTTTACGGAGGCAAGCAAGGATGTCCTGATGGTTCACGCAAGGAAGGGAAGGGAAGTTTCTGAACCCGTTAATATACGCTATCTCATGGAAAACGGCGACTATAATGCGGACAGGGTAGAGATACTTGCGGAGGAGGGAAGCTCTATTACCGTCATAATGGATTATACCTCTTCAAGGCTTGACGCAAAGGGCTTCTTTGGAGTGCAGACCAAGGTGAGGGTTGATGCGGGAGCCACGGTGCATCTTGTAAAGGTTAATCTGCTAGGCTCTGACTTCCTCTGCCTTGACGATATAGGAGTTACGGTAGCGGACAGCGGTTATTTCAACCTCACGCAGATGTGTCTCGGCGGCGGAAGGAATTATATTGGTACAGCCGTAAGCCTTGACGGATACAAGGCTTCCTATAACGGCGACATGGGCTATCTCTGCCTTAACGGTCAGTCGCTTGATATGAACTATCACATAGCTCATCACGGTAGGAAATCCGGGTCTGAGCTTCAGGTAAAGGGTGCGCTGAGGGATAAGGCAAGGAAGAATTTCAGGGGCACGATAGATTTGATCAAGGGCGCAAAGGGCGCATCGGGAAACGAGCTAGAGGACGTGCTTTTATTGTCGGACGGCGTAGCGAATAAGACCCTGCCCGTGATCCTCTGCGACGAGGAGGACGTGGAGGGCACTCACGGAGCGTCCATAGGAAGACTCTCGGCTGATATGCTCTACTACATGCAGACAAGAGGCTTCACGAAGCAGGAAGCAGAGCTTCTGTCCACCAAAGCAAAGCTAAACTCCGTAAGAAATCTGATAAAAGACGAGCACACCCACGGCAGGATACAGTACTTTATGGAGGAAGCGTTTAAATAAATGAATATAACACATAGTATCCTTTAAGGTTCTTGAAGATAAGGGATAAAATATGATTACTATCAAGGAAATCGCAAGACAGCTTAATATGAGCACGACTACCGTCTCAAATGTGATACATGGCAAGACAGGTGAGGTGTCAAAAGAGACTATAGACAGAGTGCGTGAGTATCTCGATGAGGTCGGATACGTGCCTAACCTAAATGCGCAGAACCTTGCCGCAAATCAGTCACATATCATAGGCGTCGTGATAAAAACAAAGGAAGAGCGGTATATGAATATCCTCTCGGAACCTTTCGTATCCGGGATGCTGGGCGTGATAGAGCAGGAGATAAGGAAGGCCGGATACTATATGATGCTCTACATTTCAGAGGATATCGCGGATATATTGAATAAGGTCGCGGCGTGGAACACGGACGGACTGCTTCTTTTCTGGATGCTGGATGATGATGCGCTCCGCGTATATAAGCATTACCGCAAGCCGGTCGTATGCGTTGACACTTATATCAGCCGTGAGGTCATAGACCAGTTTGAGAATTCCTTCGTGAATATAGGTCTTGAGGACGAGCAGGGTACGTATGAGGCAATAAAGTATCTGACAGACCTTGGACATAAGAAGATAGCGTTCCTGTCGGATAATCGTGAGGGCGTTGATCTAAGACGCTTCAGAGGGTATAGACAAGCACTGGAAGAGGCGGGAATTGAGTACAGCGATAAGGATTTCTTCGAGCTTCGTTCAGGTAAGGACGAGATAGATGCGAGCTTTGACAGGCTTGCGGGAAAGGCGAAGAAGTATGATGCTGTATTTTGCTGCTCGGATGTGTATGCGAGTTTGTTTATCGGAGCGTGTGAGAAGGTTGGGCTTAAGGTTCCGGAGGATGTGTCGGTAATGGGCTTTGATGATACCTTCCCCAGCATACTAAGCCGTCCTACGCTGACTACCGTGCATCAGGACATAGAGAAAAAGGGGAAGCTTGCGATAGAGACCTTGCTTAAGATGATACAGGGAGTTCCGCCAAAGAGTGATCAGATAATATTGAAGCCGTACGTCATAGAGCGTGACAGCACTTCGTCCAGGCATAAGGGCGTGACGGGGTAAAACGAAAACATCCGCCCTGAAAACGATAAAGCAATCTTGCACAAATCAAGAAGATAATAGTATACAGAATAACCAAGTTTAAAATTAGGGCTTGTCAAGGGCAGGTTAAGTATGTTACCTTTATATCAACTTAACCGCATAAGTTACAAAAGAAGCACCAAATAACTATAAACTTATGCGGAAAAGTTACAACAAGAACATAAGCGCAAAATCATTAAAAAGAAGGAGAGGTCTTATGAAAAAGAAACTTATCGCACTTATCATGGCCGGCGTTATGGCATTCGGACTGACCGCATGCGGTGGATCGGCTGCTACTTCAACTGATGCTGCGGCTGACAGCGGAGCGGCATCTGACGACGGGGAGGCTGCTGACACGGCTGCTTCATCCGACAGCGGAGACGGTATCCGTCTGCTTAACGGCAAGCCTGAGATCGACAATCAGCTTCAGGATCTTGCGAAGAAGTATAAGGAAGAGACAGGCGCTAATGTCACGATCGAGACTATAGGCGGCGACACGAGCGCATCTGACGAGTTAAAGAAGATGTATCAGGCTGACAATATGCCCGACATCTTCGTCATCGAGGCTAACCAGGCTGACACATGGGACGGCATGCTCGTTGATTTTTCAGGCGAGGCATGGACGAATGACACGGAGTATGAGCTTGTGCATGACACGATGGGAACGATCGGCTTCCCTTACACGGTTGAGGCTACGGCTCTTGCTTACAACGGCGACGTGCTTGAGAAGGCCGGCGTGGATCCTGCAAGTCTCACAAGCCCTTCCGCTTGGAAAGATGCAGTTGAGAAGATTGATTCACAGAAGGGTGATCTAGGACTTACGGCTGTATTCGGATGGTGCGCGGAGCCCGCTAACCTTGGCTGGTCATCAGGCACGCACGTATTCGCACAGTATCTTGATGCAGGACTTAAGCAGGATGACAAGACATACATCGATCTTCTTAACGATGGCGGACAGATTGATGAGGCAAGGATGAAGGATTTCGCTGAGTTCGTAGGCATGATGAATGATTACTCAGATCCCGATCTCCTTGTAGACGGAACCTATGATAATCAGGTCAAGGGCTTCGCAGAGGGTAAGTATGCTTTCGTTACTCAGGGCAACTGGATCAACGGAACTGTGACGTCTAACGAGAATTATTCAGGCTTCTCGATGGGCTTTGCTCCTTACGGATTCGAGGACGGCATCGATACGATAATCGCTGGACCGCCCAGCTACTGGGTTGCATATTCTGACGGCAATGTGGACGCAGCTAAGGCATTCCTTCAGTGGGTATCTGATGATTCCGCACAGGACATCCTTGTAAACGACGCAGGACTTATAAGCCCGTTCTCGGATTGCAAGTTTGACGCTGCTGATCCTTTCTATGCAAGCATCAAGTCCTACATGGACGCAGGCAAGACGTCAGGCTGGCACACGATGCTTAAGAAGGACGGCTTACAGAATGAGACCTGCCAGGTATTCGCTGACTATGCTCAGGGCAAGCTTGATGCAGACGGCTTCGTTACCACTATAGGTCAGGTTATCAAGAGCTACTACGCAGAATAAATACAACATTATAGGCGGGGCTACCTTTTGGAGCGCATAAGGTGTGCGCTCCAAAACCCGCTAAAGCGGGTACGCCTCTGCGAGGCTAGGTAAATACGGTTTCGAAATTGCTGATGCAATTTCAAAACCTGCAGGGCGGGGGCTCCGTGCTTCTGCCCTGTGATCATAAAGAGGGTATTAACAATTAATGATAGAAAGGGGGATCATGTATGAGTGATTTTTCGATGGGCAGGAAGCTTGCTTCTTTTATCTGCCTTATCGGCGGGGCTGCGCTTCTTATCATCGCATTGGTACTTGATGCGACTAAGTCGGGGAATGTTTTCCGCGGAGCTTTCCTTGTGATAGGCATCATAACGATGCTGATCGGGCTTTTTATCTTCCCGACGCTTAAGTATCACAGGGCGTTGATGAATTTCGTGTTTTTATTTCCTTTGCTTTTTGCTTTCCTTGTGACGGTCATCATACCTCTGGTACTTGGTATCAGGTATTCCTTTACAAACTGGGACGGCATACGCTTTACGAAGTCGGTCGGGCTTGATAACTATATTAAGATGTTCCAGCAGCCAAGCTTCATCTGGTCGATACTTATCACGTTCTTATTCGTCGTGGTGAATATGATAATGGTGAACGTCGTGGCGTTCCTTTTGGCATTGCTTTGCACATCGAAGATAAAGGGACTGGGATTCTTCCGCGCTTCCTATTTCCTGCCTAACCTTATCGGCGGTATCGTGCTGGGCTATATCTGGCAGTTCATATTCGCTAATGTCGTGACGAAGCTCACGACCGCTATATCGGGCAACAGATACTCGATGCTTGCGGAGACGAAGACCGCCTTTATTGCGATAATAATAGTCTATGTATGGCAGTATGCGGGATATATAATGCTTATCTATATCACTGGACTTAACACGGTGCCCGGTGATGTGCTGGAGGCAGCGGCGATAGACGGCACGACGCCTACGCAGACCTTATTCCAGATAAAGATACCGATGATAGCTCCTACTATCACGATATGTACGTTCCTTACGCTGACATCGGCTTTCAAACAGTTCGATGTGAACCTTGCATTGACAAACGGCACAGGCTCGGTCGCTGATTTCATGGACTCGTATCTGACTAACGGTACGGAGATGCTTGCGCTTAATATCTACAACACGGCGGTAATAAAGGACAATTACGCTTTAGGCGAGGCGAAGGCAGTGCTCTTCTTCATAATACTTGCGTGCGTATCTATCCTTCAGGTCAGGATCTCAAATAAGAAGGAGGTGGAGCTGTAATGGGAATGAAAGAGAAGAAGTCCTCCGTCATAACGAGGCTTATCATAGCGATAATCATAGCGATATACGTGCTGTTCCCGTTCTATCTTGTCGTGATAAATTCATGCAAGACTACGAATGACATCACCTCGAATCCTATAGGCTTGAACGGCGTCAGCTTCTCACAGCTTATCAAGAACCTTGTGGATGTTATAAACAACACGCACTTCCTTTTCTGGGACGCATTTACCTGCTCGGTCGTGATAACGTTCCTGTCGCTCGTGTTTCTTGCGGTTTTTGGCGGCATGGCGGGCTGGGTTATCTGCCGTAATAATAAAAAGAAGTGGGCGATGGCGATTTACTTCACTTTCATAGCATCGATGATAATACCTTTCCAGGTCGTCATGCTCCCGCTGATAGCGACCTTCCGTGATGTCGGAAAGTTCGTGGGAATATCTATGCTGCAGTCTATTCCCGGTATAGTATTCGCATACTGCGGATTCGGCGGAGCGATGACGGTATTTATTCTGACAGGCTTCATAAAGGGCATACCTTATGATCTGGAGGAGGCGGCATCTATTGACGGCTGCGCTCCGGAGCAGATTTACTTCAAGGTCATATTCCCACTATTAAAGCCTGTGATAACCACGGTCACGATACTTAACGGCATGTGGATATGGAACGACTACCTGCTTCCTTCGATGATGCTGGGGCAGAACGGAAGAGTAAAGACGCTCCCCGTCGCTGTGCAGGCTTTCGTAGGCTCCTACGTGAAGGAGTGGAACATGATCCTTGCGGCGGCTCTCCTTGCGATAGTTCCGATGATCATCATCTTCCTCTTCGCTCAGAAGCAGATCATGAGCGGAATGATCGAAGGTGCGGTGAAGGGCTGATAGTTTTTTGAACAGTAAATACCTTATGAGGCGCTTAAGGTAAGCGCCTCATAACCCGCTAAAGCGGGTACGCACCTACGGTGCTAGGAAAATACGATTTCGAAATTGCTGATGCAATTTCAAAATCTATGCCCGCTGTTCAGATACTAAGCTGGATAGCGGGCTTTTATTGACAAAGCCATGACAGAATTTGAGAAAAGATTAAATGAATATTATGACGAGCTGAAATGGCATTATTTCAGCTTATACGGTGAGGACAGGAAGGCATTCAATTATTTCTGCGGGATGCTTGAGAAATACTATAATGAGCGCAGCGCAGAGCTCAAGAAGTGGGATAAGAAAAGGACTGCCTCGCCCGACTGGTATAAGGATAATAAACGCTTCGGGATGCTGATGTATGCTGACTGCTTCGCAGAGAATTTAGAGGGCGTAAGAGAGCATCTGCCGTATATTAAGGAGACGGGAATAAATTATCTGCATCTGATGCCGATACTTAAGAGTCCTGAGGGCAGGAGCGACGGGGGCTATGCGGTCTCTGATTTCAGGAGTGTCGATCCGAGGCTTGGGGATATAGAGGATCTGTCTGCTCTGGCATCTGACTGTCATAGGCAGGGAATCAGCATCTGCCTTGATTTTGTGATGAACCATACGAGCGAGGATCACGAGTGGGCGGTCAAGGCAAAGCAGGGCGACATCGAGGCTCAGAGGCGTTATTTCTTCTTTGATGATTGGTCCATACCGAATGAATTTGAAAAATATGTCCCGCAGGTTTTCCCGACGACTGCTCCGGGAAACTTCACCTGGTGCGAGGAGGCGGGGAAGGTTGTGATGACGACTTTCTATCCATATCAGTGGGACTTGAATTATAGAAATCCTGTAGTATTTAACGATATGACGGCGAACATGCTCTATCTTTGCAACTGCGGAGTGGATATAGTGAGGCTTGACGCAACGCCATATATCTGGAAAACTCTAGGAACCGTCTGCAGGAATCTGCCGGAGGTTCATGTGCTCGTGCGCATGATGCATATAGCGGCGGATATAGTATGCCCCGGAACTCTGCTTTTAGGCGAGGTAGTGATGGAGCCAAAGGAAGTCGTGCCTTATTTTGGTTCTGTTGAGAAGCCTGAATGTCATATGCTTTATAATGTCACGACAATGGCAAGCACATGGCATACCGTGGCTACGGGGGATGTGAGGCTTCTGCAGGATCAGCTTGGGAAGGTATTCTCGCTTCCTAAGGAATATATTTTCCTTAATTACCTGCGATGCCATGATGATATCGGCTGGGGGCTTGATTATCCGTTCCTTAAGGCTTTTGGTATGGAAGAGGTCTCGCACAAAAAGTATCTGAATGATTATTTTCAGGGATATGTGTATGGCAGTGAATCAAGGGGAGAGCTTTATAACGATGATCCGAGGCTTGGAGATGCGAGGCTTTGCGGGACAACAGCTTCCCTCTGCGGCATAGAGACTGCGGAGTATGAGAAGAATAAGAACAAGCTTGAGCGTGGCATAAGTCTTGATATAATGCTCCATGCCTTCCTGCTCACGCTTTCGGGGATTCCCGTGCTATACAGCGGTGACGAGATAGGGGAGCTTAATGATTATTCCTATCATGACGATCCGTTAAAAAGAGACGACAGCAGGTATCTGCATCGGGGCGCTTTCTCGTGGGAGGACGCTGATAAGAGGAAGAAAAAAACAACGCGGGAGGGCAGGATATTCTCTGCGATACGGGAGCTTAGGAAGCTTCGCGAGAGCCATGCGGTCTTTGACAGCGGAGCGGATACCTGGGTGATAGATACATGGAATATACACGTCCTTGCGATAGGGCGGTACTACGAGCGGGAGAAGCTCATAGCCTTCTTTAATTTCAGCCCCGAACCCCAGAACGTCCACACCACGGAAACCGAGGACTACACGGACCTGCTCTCAGGAGAAGATACATATCTACAGGACGTGGAGCTTGGGGAGTATGGGTTTAAGTGGGTTTTGCACAGGTATTGAGAGTGATAAACAAAAGAAACAGGTCTTACAGAATCAGAAACGACGAGAGATTTGTCTTAAAATATAGGTAATCGTAGTTTCAAAATTAGCGTATAGGCATGCGAATATACTTGGCATAAAGTTCAGAAATCTTCTCGTTCTATTATGTATTCGTCAAAGAATGGCAGGGTGAAGTCCATTAGTCCGTGCCCTGTTGAGGATATGATGCCTTTATCAAGCAGGCGCTTACGGTAGGGGCTGAATTCATTCTGCTTCATGTTAAGAACTGCTTTAACGCTTTCTGCGGTGCGGTCTTCAGATTTTGCAAGAGCATTCGCTACAATTCTGTCTTTGGGAGACATTTCGGACCAGAGCTTGTCATAGACGTATCCGCCGAGGTATTGTTTGTATTCATTTAATACAGAGGCGTAATCGCCCTCTGATTTAGAGTGTAGGGATTGGCTTTCTGTTTCATTTTATCTCTCTTTATCCTTTTAATTATTTTTATCTTTCTTTATCGATTTAGTCAATATTCTTTTATTTGCTTGATAGCTTCTTTATAGTAGACTTTAGATACACCAGATGGAAATATCTACGGAATATAGCAACACAAATACTGAGATGGTTAAGTTTACAGTTATAGAAATGCAATACAAAATTAATAATTGATATGCATCTGTTTTTTTTGTATACTTCATACTTGTAAATGAAATTGATAGTTTTATTTGCAATAATATGATACAAACCATAAAGGTGACGTGATGAATGATAATAAACAAAGGGCTATAATAACCGTGGTCGGGCATGACACTGTGGGAATAATAGCTAAAGTATGCACGTATCTGGCTGATAATAATATCAATATACTGGATATCAGTCAGACGATAGTGAGCGGTTATTTCAATATGATGATGATAGCCGATCTTTCGGGCAAGAGCAAGCATTTCGCAGAGATTTCATCCGAGCTTGATAAGCTTGGAGCGGATATCGGCGTCGTGATAAAGATGCAAAGAGAAGATATCTTTGATGAGATGCATAGAATTTGAAGGGAAACAGATGATAAATATTACTGAAGTCGCCGAAACCAATGAAATGATAGAGCGCGAGAATCTCGACGTGCGCACAATCACTATGGGGATATCCCTTATGGACTGTGCGGCATCTGATTTAGAGCGTCTGTGCGACAATATATACAATAAGATAACTGAAAAAGCGAAGAACCTCGTAAAGACCGGCGAGGCAATAGAGGCGGAGTACGGGATTCCTATAGTGAATAAAAGGATATCCGTAACGCCCATAGGTCTTATCGGAGCTTCCGCCTGTAAGAGTGCGGAAGATTTCATAAGGATAGCCAAGACGCTTGATAAGGCGGCGGGGGCTACGGGAGTTAATTTCATAGGCGGGTACTCGGCGTTAGTCTCTAAAGGTATGACAGATAAGGAGAAGCTTATTATTGAGTCAATACCGGAGGCATTAAAGTATACGGAGCGGATCATGTCCTCGGTCGTGGCGGGGTCTACCAGGACTGGCATAAATATGGATGCTGTCCGTCTTATGGGCGATATCATACTAAAGACCGCGGAGGCTACGAAAGATAAGGATTCTATCGGCTGCACGAAGCTTGTCGTGCTGTGTAACGCTCCCGATGACAATCCTTTCATGGCCGGAGCCTTTCACGGCGTCACGGAGCCTGATGTAGTGATAAATGTAGGAGTCAGCGGTCCCGGAGTCGTGAAGAGGGCTTTGGAAAAGACTCATGGTTCAGATTTTGAGACTCTCTGCGAGACTATAAAAAAGACAGCCTTTAAGGTGACGAGGGTAGGGGAGCTTGTGGCTCAGGAGGCTTCGAGAAGGCTTGGCGTGCCCTTTGGAATCATAGATCTGTCACTCGCGCCTACGCCTGCGATCGGTGATTCGGTGGCGGATATATTACAGGAGATAGGCGTGGAGCATGCCGGAGCGCCGGGAACTACGGCTGCGCTCGCAATGCTTAACGATCAGGTGAAGAAGGGCGGCATAATGGCGGCAAGCTCTGTCGGAGGATTATCGGGAGCTTTTATTCCCGTATCCGAGGATCAGGGAATGATAGATGCGGCAGAGGCGGGAGCCCTGACTATAGAGAAGCTTGAGGCTATGACCTGTGTATGCTCCGTGGGGCTTGATATGATAGCGATACCGGGAGACACCTCAGCGGAGACGATAGCGGGGATACTTGCGGACGAGATGGCACTCGGAATGGTCAATCAGAAGACCACGGCGGCGAGGCTCATACCCGTGATAGGCAAGGGCGTGGGCGACTCGGCGGAGTTCGGAGGGCTTTTAGGACATGCGCCGATAATGCCCGTGAATAAGTTCTCGTGCGCTGATTTCGTGAACCGCAAGGGACGCATACCCGCACCAATACATTCATTTAAGAATTAAGCGAGAGACCTCGCTAGGATTTCAAAGTAATATAATAATAAGGGGACAGATATGATAGCAGCAAATAATGTGACTTACAGAGTGGGAAAAAAAGCTTTATTCGAGGATGTGAATATCAAATTCACCGAGGGGAACTGCTATGGCATCATAGGCGCGAACGGTGCGGGAAAGTCAACCTTCCTTAGGATTTTATCAGGTGAGCTTGAGACTACCAACGGCAATATAGAGGTGACTCCGGGACAGCGTATATCGGTGCTTGAGCAGGATCACTTCAAGTATGATTCCCAGACCGTGCTTGATACCGTCATACAGGGTAACGAGCATCTGTATGAAGTGAAAAAAGAGAAGGAGGCTATATATGAAAAGCCGGACTTCTCGGACGAGGACGGCATGAGGGCTGCGGAGCTCGAGGGAGAGTTCGCAGAGATGAACGGCTACGAGGCGGAGAGCGATGCGGAGTCCTTGCTTAACGGACTAGGCATAGAGACGGAGCTTCATTATTCGCTGATGGGAGATCTGGCGGGCTCCGAGAAGGTCAAGGTGCTGCTTGCGAGAGCATTATTCGGAAATCCTGACATACTGCTTCTTGACGAGCCTACGAACCATTTAGACCTCGACGCCATCGAGTGGCTTGAGGAGTTCCTTATTGATTTCCAGAATACGGTCATAGTCGTGTCGCATGACAGATATTTCTTAAATAAGGTCTGCACGCACACGGCGGATATTGATTACGGAAAGATAACGCTTTTCTCAGGAAACTATGATTTCTGGTACGAGTCTTCGCAGCTTCTTATCCAGCAGATGAAGGAAGCGAATAAGAAGAAAGAGGAGAAGATAAAGGAGCTGCAGGAATTTATCTCACGCTTCTCGGCGAACGCGTCTAAATCAAAGCAGGCGACATCGAGGAAGAGGGCGCTGGAGAAGATAGAGCTCGATACGATAAAGCCGTCTTCAAGGAAATATCCTTATGTGGATTTCAGACCTGACAGGGAGATAGGGAACGAGGTGCTTACCGTAGAGAAGCTTACGAAGTATCAGGACGGCAAGATACTTCTCGATAATCTTACCTTTACCTTAAGGCGCAACGATAAGGTTGCTTTAGTCGGAGCGAATGAGCAGGCGATAACCATGCTTATGAGGATACTTATGGGCGAGGAGGAGCCTGATTCCGGCTCGTATAAGTGGGGTGTCACGACCTCGCAGGCGTATTTCCCGAAGGATAATACGGAAGAATTTGATAATGATTATAATATTACCGAATGGCTTATGGGATATTCACCTGAGAAGGACGTGACCTATGTAAGGGGCTTCCTTGGTAGGATGCTGTTTCCCGGTGAGGACGGAGTAAAGAAGGTAAGGGTACTGTCGGGAGGAGAGAAGGTGCGCTGCCTCTTATCTAAGATGATGATATCCGGAGCGAATGTACTTTTGCTTGACGAGCCTACGAACCATCTTGATATGGAGAGCATCACGGCACTTAATAACGGACTTATAAAGTTCCCCGGAGTGGAGATATTCTCGTGCCATGATCATCAGTTCGTGCAGACCACGGCTAACCGCATCATGGAAATAAGACCCGACGGCACGCTCGTTGATAAGATAACGACTTATGATGAGTACCTTGAGGGCAATGCCGAGGCAAGGAAGAACTATGTCTACACCGCAAACCTTGAGGATGATGCGAACTGATTTTGAGGGCGTATGAGAGTTGCGGGCGTTATAGCTGAATTCGATCCCTTTCATAACGGACATGCGTATTTTCTGCGGAGAGTGAGAGAGCTTGCCTCCGCAGATTTTATTATTGCGGTGATGAGCGGGGATTTCACGCAGAGAGGGAATATAGCTGTCGCCGGCAAGAGGCTTCGCACGGAAACGGCATTGCTTAACGGGGTGGATATAGTGATAGAGCTTCCCGTGCAGTACTCTACGGCATCCGCAGAGCTTTTCGCTATGGGCGGGGTGTCGATCCTGCATTCGCTGGGTATAGTTGATACGCTGTGCTTCGGGGCAGAGGAAGAGGATGTTTCTAAACTTAAGACCGTGGCGGAGTTTCTTTCTGATGAATCAGAGGACTTTAAGGAGATCCTCGGAGCGCAGCTGAAAGAGGGTGTAAGCTATCCTGTCGCAAGGCTAAATGCATTGAAGGAGACTTTATATGGCAGGAGTTCAGAAAATATAGGTGCGGAATCGTTGGAGAACTTTTCGGCGGATGAATTGTCGGATATATTATGTCAACCTAATAATATACTTGCGATAGAATATTTAAGAGCACTTAAAAGGCTTGCTTCATCTATGGATGTCCTGGCTGTAAGGCGTACATCCGTAGACCATGATTCTACTAATACCTATGGGATATACAGCTCTGCGAAGAATATAAGAAACACACTTAGGATAACAAGGTCGCTCGATGCAGTAAGCCCGTACCTGCCTGATAACACCATAACATTGCTGCATGAGCATTTCGGGATTGATTTCCCCATCTTTGACGACGATCTTTCTTCGCTTATGAAGTACAGACTTCTGATGGAGGATGCGGATTCGCTTATGCAGTATGCCGACATGAATTACGACCTTGCCAGAAGGATAATAAATAAAAGACCGGATTTCATAAGCCTCTCTCAGTTTACTGAAATAATAAAGACCAGAAATCTCACATATACGAGGATTTCCAGGGCATTGCTCCATGTCCTGCTGTCGATTAAGAAAGAAGATATGAAGCGCTATCAGCAAGATGGAGTGTCAGGCTATACGAGGGTATTAGGCTTCAAAAAAGATGCATCAGTTCTGATAGATGCAATGAAAGAGAAGGCCCTGATACCGATAATATCAAGGGCGGTAGAATATAAGAAGCTGTTGAAAGATCCATTTGACAGGATGTTTGCAGAGGACCTCCGTGCGTCTGACATCTATGCTTCCATAATAAAGGATATTTACGGCGCTGACATATCTCCTGACTTATCAAGCATGGTAATATCAAAAGGAAACATCTTATTAACATAGCTTCATAATCCAAGGAGCAATATAATACCAGTACTATTGCTTTTTTCGACAGTCACAACATTCAGATATGAAGAAGGCGATAGTCTTGCATTGAGAGCGTCTATCCAAGCAGGAAGTTAAAAAATCCAAATGACTGCAGGAACAGTATCAGCAGCATTATCGGTGCTATGTATTTTATCATAACTACATAGAGCTTCTTTCTGCCAAAGCCTGAGCCGTTTTTCGTGACCTCTTCAATGATCGTCTCAGGTTTTATTACCCAGCCAATGAGGATGCAGGTGGATATAGCGACTATGGGCATGAGGATATTGTTGCTGACGTAGTCCATGATATCAAGTATCTGCGCTGTCACGCCATTAGGCAGTGTGAATTCAAAGTAAAGCTTGTTATAGCCTAGGCATACCAGAAGCTCAAAAATAAGGGCAATGAAAAACTCAGTGACCGTTGCCTTCTTTCTTGAAATACTAAATTGATCCATGAAGCTTGACACTATGGCTTCAAGTATCGACATAGAGCTTGTGAGAGCCGCGAAAAGCACCATGAGGAAGAAAAGCACGCCTATTATACGACCGAAGGAACCCATCGCGAGAAACACTTTAGGTATGGATATGAACATAAGCCCCGGACCTGAGGCGCTCATACCGTCTGTTCCCATGAAGACGAATACGGCGGGGATTATCATGATTCCCGCCAGTACCGCCACGCCGGTATCGAATATTTCTATCTGATTAATTGAGCGCATAAGGTTCTCATCATCTTTTACATAAGAGCCATAGGCGACCATGATCCCCATCGCAATGCTGAGACTATAGAAGAGCTGTCCCATTGCATCCATTATGACCACTAAAAAATCAGAAGCTGACAGGCCTTCAAGACGTGGTATCATGAAGATTTTAAGTCCCTGCAGCCCTGTCCTCACCGTGCCGTCGCTGTCGTTACTTAGGGTCAGCGAAAATATGGCTATCCCGATGATAAGTACTAAAAGTATGGGCATAAGCACCTTTGAAAAAGCTTCTATTCCCCTATTCACTCCCCGGTAGATGATGAGACAGGTGGCTCCTAAGAATATTACTCCGTATACTATCGGAGCTATATCCGATGTGATGAATGAGGTGAAATAGCCGTCCTGAGCAGTTGCGGTCCAATCTCCTGCAATGTAGGATACAGCATATCTTAAAACCCACCCGCCTATCACGCAGTAATAGGGCATTATCATCATCGGTACGATGCAGGCAGCTATGCCAAGCTTTCCCCAGCCCTTTTTAAGTGTGCCGTATGCGGTAAGAGGGCTTTGCTTCGTCTTCCTCCCTATGGCTATTTCCGAGGTAAGAAGGGAGAATCCGAATGTAAGCGCAAGGATAAGATAAATCACAAGAAACAGCCCGCCTCCGTCCTTTGCTGCAAGATAAGGGAATCTCCATATATTTCCGAGTCCTACGGCGCTTCCTGCCGCCGCAAGCACAAAACCTATAGAGCTGCTGAATGAATGCCTGTCATTTTTCATAAAATAATCTCCATTTTCTCCGATGATAATCTGTCATTTTAAATATAATTATTTATTTTACCACATCATAGGCATATGTGTCATGACTATCAGTCTTTTATTTGATGATGCTAGGGTCAAAAGGTACAAATCCGATTGTGCTTGCACAAATAGGATTTGGAACTTGTGGTCTTCGCTCCGCTTCGGTCAGCGCAAAACCGACATCCACTGGATGTCGTGCGCCCCGCCCGAACATGGTAAAACAT
>JAFTAP010000044.1 GCA_017455525.1 Lachnospiraceae bacterium | reverse complement strand
CGGAGCATGGCGAGAGCAGCTTGCTGCGGTGCTAAACAGCCAGTGGCTGTTTGCTTAGCACCGACCGTAGCGAAGCGAAGACGCCATGCGTAAGCATCATAAACAACGCAAAGGGGCTTTTGACCCCAGCATCATAAATATATTTTAAGGAGAGAATGGAATGGACTTAACGGAGATCAGGACTCTGTACAAGGAAACGGACAGCTATGTTGACAAAGAGATAACGGTCGGGGGCTGGGTAAGGTCAAACAGGGACTCAAAGACCTTCGGCTTCCTCACGATATCAGACGGCACATATTTCAATACCCTGCAGGTCGTATACGGCGAGGCTCTCAGTAATTTCGGGGAACTTGCTAAACTGAATGTGGGAACGGCAGTCATAGCAAAGGGTAACTTCATAGCGACTCCCGATGCGAAGCAGCCCTTTGAAATGCAGGCTTCCGAGATAGTGGTAGAGGGCGCCGCAGGTCCTGACTATCCGCTTCAGAAGAAACGTCACACATTAGAATACTTAAGAACCATGACGCATCTAAGAGCAAGGACGAATACCTTCCAGGCAGTATTCAGGGTAAGGTCGCTTGTTGCCTATGCGATACATAGGTTTTTCCAGGAGAGGGATTTCGTGTACGTGCATACTCCGATAATCACAGGCTCCGATGCGGAGGGTGCGGGTGAGATGTTCCAGGTCACTACGCTTCCGCTTAATGATATACCTAAGACCGAGGACGGAGCGGTTGACTTTGCGCAGGATTTCTTTAATAAGCCCACTAATCTCACGGTTTCGGGACAGCTTAACGGTGAGACCTTTGCGTGCGCATTCAAGAATATATACACCTTCGGGCCTACGTTCCGTGCAGAAAACTCGAATACGACAAGACATGCTGCGGAGTTCTGGATGATAGAGCCGGAGATAGCCTTTGCAGACCTTGAGGACGACATGGCTCTTGCTGAGGATATGATAAAGTACATGATAAAATACGTGCTGGATAATGCTCCAGAAGAGATGGCTTTCTTTAATTCCTTTATTGACAAGGGCTTGATAGAGCGTCTGAATCATGTAATGAATTCTGATTTCGGCAGAGTCACATATACCGAAGCGATAGATATACTCAAGGAGCATAATGACAGCTTCCAGTATAAGGTTGAGTGGGGCTGCGACCTGCAGACTGAGCATGAGAGATATCTCACGGAGCGGGTTTACAAGAGGCCCGTTTTCGTTACTGATTATCCGAAGGACATAAAGGCTTTCTATATGAAGCAGAACCCCGACGGAAAGACCGTCGCCGCCATGGACTGCCTCGTGCCCGGCATAGGCGAGATAATCGGAGGCTCCCAGCGTGAGGAGGATTATGATAAGCTCATAGGGCGAATAAAGGAGCTTGGCATGGACGAGTCGCAGTATGACTTTTATCTTGACCTTAGAAAGTACGGCACGGTAAGGCACGCGGGCTTCGGGCTGGGCTTTGAGAGAGCTGTCATGTATCTGACGGGCATGGAGAATATAAGGGACGTGCTTCCGTTCCCAAGAACCGTGAATAACTGTGAGTTATAGGAAATTAAAAATCATATCATTCATAGTGACACTTGCAATGCTGACCGAAGCAGGTATATACGGACAGCCTGCTTTTGCTGTCACGAAGAGCCAGCTTCAGAAGGATGCTGATGCCAATAAGAAAAAGATGGAGCAGGCTAACGCTGAGGCAGGCGACATAGAATCCGAGAAGGAAGAAGCGGAGGAAGAGCTTGCTTACGCACAGGAGCAGCTCGTACAGCTTCTTGCCGAGGTCGATATCCTAAAAAATGATATAGAGAATAAGAGGGCAGAGATTGAGCAGGCACAGGAAGACTATGATGCCGCGAAGATCGAGGAAGAGCGTCAGTACAACACGATGAAGGCCCGCATCAAGTATATGTATGAGAACGGCTCGAACGGATCTACGGAATACATAGATATCATCATACATGCGGACAGTCTCGCCGACGCCTTGAATAAAGCCGCATATGCGGAGAAGCTTGCGGAGTACGACCGCAATATGCTCAATAAATTCATCGAGGCGAGGGAAGCGGTTGCCGACAGGCAGCGGGCGTTGGAAGACGACTTATCCGAGCTTGAAGAGGAGCAGACCGATCTTGAGGAGCGGGAGCAGGAGCTTAATGCCACGATTGAAGAGCAGCAGGTGACGGTCGATAATTTCAGCTCCAAGCTTGCCGCTGCGAAAAGCGAAGCAAAGGCTTATCAGAAAAAGATAGAAGAGGATAATGCACAGATAGCGCGTATTGTCGCCGAGGAAAAGGAGGCGGCAAGAAAGAAAGCAGAGGAAGAGGCGGCAAGAAAGAAGGCTGCTGAGGAAGCCGCAAGGAAGAAGGCGGCGGAGGATGCATCGATAGCCGCTGAGCAGAGCAGGACGCAGGAGGAAGCGGCTTCGACAGAGAAAGAGTCATCGGATGATGAATCCCATGAGGAAGAGAGTAAGTCCGAGGAGGAGAGTGAAGAAAAATCAGAGGAGAAGCATGAGAAAGGAGCTTCATCAGGCAGCGGGAAGGGAGCTGAAATAGCCGCTTATGCGCAGAAATTCATAGGAAATCCCTATGTTCCCGGAGGTACGAGCCTTACAGAAGGCTGCGACTGCTCGGGCTTCACTCAGGCGGTATACAGCCACTTCGGGTACAGCCTGCCGAGGCGGTCGGATGAGCAGGGACACTACGGTACGGCGGTCAGCGGTATGGAGAATGCCCAGCCCGGCGACATTTTTTATTACGTAGGACACGTAGGTATTTACATCGGAAACGGCTATATAGTGCATGCGTCAACGCCTGCCACCGGGATAAAGATCACGGCGGCGACATACAGATCCATATCTTCCATAAGAAGGATCGTATGACGGCACTGACTATAATCCGGCTGTCTGACTTCGGACAGGGCATATCGAGAGGGCGTAGGAGTGTATTCATTTAGATCAAGAATAAGATACAGCGAGTGCGATGCGGAGGGGAGACTTTCCGTAACGTCGCTGCTCAATTATTTCCAGGACTGCTCAACTCTGCAGTCCGAGGACTTAGGGATAGGGGTCAAAGTTCTGCACAAAAGAGGCACGATGTGGGTTGTTAACTCGTGGCAGATAGATATAATAAGGCTCCCGGAGCTTAGCGAGGAGGTCGAGACGGCGACGCTGCCTTATGATATAAGAGGCTTCTTCGGCAAGAGGAATTTCTGCATGAAGGACAGCGACGGGAATTATCTTGCGAAGGCGGATTCTCTTTGGACTTATATTTCGATGAAAAATGCGCAGCCCGAGAGGATTCCGGAGGATATATTAAATGGATATGCCCTTGACGAGAAGCTTGACATGGATTATCAGGGCAGGAAGATAGCATATCCGAAGGACGGCGAGGGTGCGATCAAAGCGAAGGAAATAGTCGTCACAGAGCATCTGCTGGATGTCAATCATCATGTGAATAACGGCAAATACGTGGAGCTTGCGGCAGGTCTTATTCCCGATGCCGACAGTATGGACAGATTAAGGGTAGAATATAGGAAGCAGGCGTTTCTTGGAGAGACTATATATCCGGAGATTTACGACATGGATAACAGGAAGGTCGTGAAGCTTGCGGATTCAGAGGGCTCTCCGTACACGATAGTGGAGTATGTGAAGCTATGATAGAGGTAGGAAAGGTTGCCACGCTTGAAGTGAAGAAGCTTGCTCCGCAGGGGGCGTATCTGACGGACGGGGAGAGCGATGTATTGCTTCCGTCAAAGCAGGTGCCTGAGGATGTGGAGATCGGGGACGAGGCGACCGTATTTATTTACCGGGACTCCAAGGATCGTCTCATATCGACTACAAGGGAGCCTCTGATTTATCTGGGAGAGATAGCGAGACTTAAGGTCAAGGAGATGACGAAGATAGGAGCCTTCCTTGACATGGGGTTAGAGAGGGATCTGCTGCTGCCGTTCCATGAGATGATGAGCAAGCCCGAGCCGGAGGACGAGGTGCTTGTCGCCATGTATATAGATAAATCAGGACGGCTGTGTGCTACGGAGAAGCTTTATGAATATCTGGAAAGCGACTCTCCGTATCAGAAGGACGATGAGGTGACGGGGACTCTGTATGAGATAAGCCGTAATTTCGGGGCTTTCGTAGCGGTGGATGATAAGTATTCGGCGCTTATTCCCGCAAGGGAATTTGGCGGGGAGGCAAAGCCCGGAGATACCGTGACATGCAGGGTTACGGGTGTTAAGCCCGACGGCAGACTGAATCTTTCACTTAGGAAGAAGGCGTATCTTCAGATGAATGACGATGCGTCAATGGTACTTGAAATGATACAAGGTAAAGGGCATCTTGACTTCACCGATAAAGCGGAGCCTGAGCTTATAAAGAAGCGGACAGGATTATCAAAGGCTGCTTTCAAAAGGGCGATAGGGCATTTGCTTAAGGCAAAACAGATAACAATAAAGGAGGATGGAATCTATGAGAGAGATAAGCACTGACAGGGCACCTGCGGCTATAGGTCCTTATTCACAGGCTATAGATGCAGGAGATAAGATATTCACATCGGGAGTGATACCCGTTGATCCGTCTACGGGAGATATCAAAGGCTCGGACGCTCCGTCGCAGGCAAGGCAGGCGTTTACGAATCTTTCCGCTCTGCTTTCGGACGCAGGCTCGGATATTGGCAAGGTAATAAAGACCACTGTATTCATCAAGGACATGAATGATTTCGCAAAGATAAACGAGGTCTATGCGGAGTTCTTCAGAAAGCCTTATCCCGCAAGGAGCTGCGTAGAGGTAGCGAGGCTCCCGAAGGATGTGCTGATAGAGGTTGAAGCAATAGCGGAGCGTTGATTTTACTTTTACTATAAAAAAGCTCCTACGCACAAGTGCGAGGAGCTTTTCTAATTGAAACTAAATCACTGGTTAATCATGTAATTGACAAGCTTGTCAATATCCTCCGGCTCATAGGCTACAAGCTCAAGTTCCTTTATTACTCCGTCGGAGAATATGTTTGCCATTGAGACGTACTGTGAAAGCTTGCTCTTGAGGTTAAGCCTGTCGCCTTCGCCTGTGACGAGCTCCACCTTGCCCTTGCACTCATCAACCGTCTTGAAGAACTTGTCGATGTCCTTAATGTTTTCAATCTTCATTTTAATTACCTCCTAATCTTTGCAGGTTATCCGTCCTGCATTTTCCTTAACCTTTTACTGTTTCGGGTGGATTATAACACAAATCCGCATAATGTCAAATCTTATAAAAATCCTTGCCAAGCCGTTCAATACCATTCTTTCAGCAGAGGGTATAATTTTCTGTATCGCTGATATTTCTCTTCATATCTTTTGGCGATCTCAGGATCCGGATGGATCGTGCCTTCCATCTTCACGATCTTATTAGCGGCTTCCTCAACATTGCTGTATTCTCCTGCGGCTACGGCTGCAAGTATGGCGCCGCCCATCGAAGGTCCCTGATCGTTAGCGGGCACGTCAACATCTATATTCAGTATATCCGCCATCATTTTCTTGGGAAGGTCGCCCTTCGCTCCGCCACCGCAGATGCGGGTACGCTTTACATCTATGCCTAAAGCCCTTGCGACCTCGTAGGAATCCCTTATGCCGAAGGTTATGCCTTCCATGACTGCCTGAAGCATGTCAGTCCTCGTGCTGTCCATTGACATTCCTATGAAGGCTGCTCTTGCGTTGGGGTTATTATACGGCGATCTCTCGCCCATGAGATAGGGCATGAAGAAGATGTTATTATTTCCTAGCATGTCGTCGGTTATCTTGCCCTGCTCTCCGGCGTAGTCATCAGTCTTAAGTATGTCCTCTATGAACCATGCCTTGCAGGATGCCGCAGACAGCATGCAGCCCATCAGATGATAATATCCGTCCGCATGAGCGAAGGAGTGGATAGCGTTAAATGAATCCACCTTGAATTCATGGCTTGAAATAAAGATGGTTCCCGAAGTGCCAAGGCTTATATTGCAGAGACCTTCGCCTACCGTGCCGGTGCCTACGGCCGCTGCGGCATTATCGCCTGCTCCGGCAGCGACTATGACAGATTCGGAAAGACCTAATTCCTTTGCAACATCGGGCTTTACGGTGCCGACCTTTTCATAGGACTCATAGACCGTTGCGAGCATTGATTCGTCTATGCCGCAGATATCGCACATCTCCTTTGACCATTTACGGTTTTTCACATCATAAAGCAGCATTCCCGATGCGTCCGAGGGATCGGTGCAATGCACACCTGTCAGCATATATGCGATATAGTCCTTGGGAAGCATTATCTTCTTGATACGTGCGAATTTATCAGGCTCGTTTTCCTTCATCCATAGTATCTTTGGAGCCGTGAAGCCTGCGAAGGCAATATTTGCCGTATACTCGGAAAGCTTGCCCTTACCGATCACATTATTTAAATAGTCGGTTTCCTTCTGCGTGCGTCCGTCATTCCACAATATGGCAGGTCGTATTACCTTATCATCTGCGTCCAGCACTACGAGACCGTGCATCTGACCGCCGAAGGATATGCCGGCAACCTTGCTTGCGTCTATTCCTGATATGAGCTCCGGTATGCCCTTCTTTACAGCGTCCCACCAGTCCTCCGGCGCCTGCTCGGACCAACCGGGGTGCGGGAAAGCAATAGGATATTTCTCTGAAACAATGTTTGCGATAGTGCCGTCTGACTCCATGAGCAGGAGCTTCATGGCGGATGTACCCAGATCTACGCCAATATAATACATGAACTGCCCTCCTTGAAGAAATGTTGGTTAATAATAAATAAACTTTATCCCATTATTATCCGTCGTGTCAATCAGATAGTCCAGCGAAAACTGTGGATACTGTTCAATGCCGAGTCTTTCGCTTGGCGTGATTTACATAAAATTGTTGCAGAAAAATGTATACAAGCGTATAATAACTATGTATAGGTTTTGAAATTGCATCAGCAATTTCGAAACCGTATTTTCCTAGCTCCGTAGGAGCGTACCCGCTGAAAGCGGGTTATGAGACGCTTTCCCTAAGCGTCTCATAAGGTGAAGCTTTTGGGGGAAGGTATGAAAGGGTTTTTTAGTTACGACAGCGGATTTTTCAGGGCACTGGATAAACTGGGCAGTCTCTTTATCCTGAATATGCTCACTCTCGTGTGTTCAATTCCTTTCTTTACCATAGGAGCCTCATTTACAGCTTTACATTATGTGACCATGAAGATGGTCAGGGACGAGGAGACCTACGTAACAAAGGATTTCTTTAAGTCGTTTAAGCAGAATTTCAGGCAGGGCACTGTTATATGGCTCATATTGTTCGTGATAGGCTCCGTGCTGATTTTTGACTATCGGCTTATGGCGGCGAATTCGGAGAATTTCGCAGGGGCGCATGCCTTTATGATACTGACTATGGCTTGCGCGGTATTTTATTTAGTAGAGCTTGCTTACGTCTTCCCGGTGCTTGCGAAGTTCTACAACACCGTGCGCCAGACCATGAAGAACGCTATCCTAATGGGGATAAGGCACTTCCCGAAGACGGCGGCGATCCTTGTGATAGATGTTATCTTCCTTGTGATAACGCTGATAGCTCTATATAGGAACGGACGAAGCTTCCTGGCTCCGCTGTACGTGTGTCTGGGATTTGCGGTGCCGGCTTATGCGAATTCATATATATTTGTTAAGATATTCGATCAGTATATTCCCTTGGACGAGAATGCGGAGACAGGCTCGGACGAGGAATATATAAGAAAGCTGCAAGAGGATACAGAAGATGCCGCTATGACGGAGGAGACGTTGGAGCATGGCGAAGAAAAAGAAAATTAGCAGCAGCGATACCGCTACCATACTGAATATTACTCAATGGGCGATACCCACGCTCATACTCTTTGTCTATGTGTTAGTCACGCTGTACAGTTTCACGGCTGACATGAAATCGGATGCGAAATATTCAGTCCGGCAGAAGGTTTCCGATTATAATGACATGCTTATCATATCCTTCAATGCGAAGATGGATATTGCAAGATCCACTGCCTCTTCTGCAGCAGAGGTCGCAGCGAGGGAGCTGATGTCTGGGCAGGACATGGATACCGTCATGGAAGATGTCGTAGCGCCTACTGTGGATAATGCGCTGTCAATAGGAGCGACGCTCGTGGATGAAACAGGGAAGGGCGTTTCCGCTACAGGTACGGAGGCGGAGGTTTCCAGCAAATCGGCATTAGAAAAGTGCCTGCATGATAATACGGTCGTCACGTCAGAGCCTTATGATCAGGGCGGTTCGTGGTATGTTGACATCTATGCTCCGGTAATGGATACCTCCGGCAATGTCGGGCATTGTTTAGTCTATACATTTATAGCAGATGTTTTCAGCGACATACCGACTACCAGTAAATTCGATGGCAAGACCTGTTATGCCTTGTTTGCAAATGACGGAACCGTGGTAAGTCTTGCGGGCAGGAAGATACTTACGAGGGGCGAGAATATCTTCGAATCTGATAGTATAAAGATCGCATCGGCTACCGAGAACCGTACCAAGAGCAATTTCAGCAACCGTAATGCGGGATACACGGACTGCACCATAGACGGTGAGGCAAGGATAATGGTCTATGATCCTGCGGCATATTCGGGACTTACGGTAGCATCTGTAGTGACACAGAGCTATATCAATAACGAGATACATTCTACCTATGGCAATATGGAGAGCATACTTGTCCGCATAGTAGTTGCGATGGCTGCTTTCATAGTGGCGATACTTGCGATACATATAGCGAATAAAGCCGTGAACACGAAGCACGACCAGACCTTACAGGAGAAGGCGGAGACGGATCTGCTTACAGGCCTGTTGAATAAGATATCGACAGAGCAGAAGGTCACGGATTATCTGGCTGAGGCTAAGACTAAGGGACAGAGCGCAATCTTATTCCTTATAGATATAGATAACTTCAAGAAGGTCAATGACACTATGGGGCATGCCTTTGGTGACGAGCTGCTCGCCGGACTGGGACTTGGATTATCGACTTTATTCAGAGCGACGGATATAGTCGGGCGTATAGGTGGAGACGAATTCCTTGTGCTTATGAGAAACATAAGTCCTGACGAGGAGACAAAGAAGAGAGAGGCTGATAAGCTGCTTACGTTCTTCAGGGATTTCAAGGTCGGGGAGTACGTGCAGTACAGATGCACGGCGTCAATCGGCGGAGCGGTATTCAGTCAGGACGGCGGCGACTTCGATGAGCTTTATAAGGCGGCGGATAACGCCATGTATGAGTCGAAGCGTCACGGCAAGAACCGTGTGGCTTACTACGGAGAGGTCCTGGAGGGACCCGTGATTGAGTTAGGCAGGCACTAGATTTAGATGGTTTAAATTTTACTAAAAAAGGTTAAGTATTTTTGTTAAGTAATGGCATTGGTTTAAAAGACCTGAATTGATATACTTTTACCGTTGGGTTTTCTGTATAGCCCAACGGTTTTATTATCTTAATACACAATAGGAGGTTAATTGTTTTATGGCTAGTCTTTCATTAAAGGATATCTGCAAGGTTTATCCCAATGGCTTTGAGGCGGTTAAGAATTTCAATCTTGAGATCCAGGACAAGGAGTTCATCATCTTCGTCGGACCTTCAGGCTGCGGTAAGTCCACGACTCTCCGTATGATAGCAGGACTTGAGGAGATCTCCTCCGGTGAGCTTCGTATCGGCGACAGGCTTGTAAATGACGTAGAGCCCAAGGACAGGGATATCGCAATGGTCTTCCAGAACTACGCTCTGTATCCTCATATGACAGTATATGATAACATGGCTTTCGGACTTAAGCTGAGAAAGGTTCCGAAGGACGAGATAGACAAGATGGTTAAGGAAGCGGCTAAGATCCTCGATCTTACGAAGCTCCTCGACAGGAAGCCGAAGGCTCTCTCCGGCGGACAGAGACAGAGGGTTGCCATGGGACGTGCCATTGTCCGTAATCCCAAAGT
>JAFTAP010000005.1 GCA_017455525.1 Lachnospiraceae bacterium | reverse complement strand
TGTGAAGGAAAACCATATACGATTCAGGAAATCCTATCTAACTCCCCTCCAAGATAAGTAACTCAATGCCAGAAACCGGCTGGAGTGTATGATAACTGCCTCCGCTCTATTAGTGGTGCAAAAAAATCCGTGAATAGTAACAGAGCTATAGCTATATTTCAAAAAATATTATGTCTTGCTTTTCAAAATGGGGGGGATGGTATATTATTATTATAGCGTTGGTGGTCGTTAGTCTGCATGACACATTCATGTCGTGGGAGGGATTTTATGATCGCTGTAAATAATAAGATACTTTGTGAAAACTGCTTCATGGAGATACGGAAGGAGCCGTGTCCTTATTGTGGCTTTGATGTGGAAAAAGAAGCAGCCAGAGACGCGCAGGTCTTAAAAAGGGGTAGCACGCTTGATAACGGCAGGTATATCATCGGCGATATCATAGGCAGAGGCGGTTTTGGCATTACTTATCTTGCTTATGATACTAAGCTTGAAAAACGTATTGCCCTAAAGGAGTATTATCCGAAGGGAATAGCCGAGAGAGATGCCGATAAGGTGACGGTCACATCGGATAACGACGAAGAAAACCGGGCGTTTCATAATGGAGCGGACAGGTTTTTTGAAGAGGCTAAGACGCTTTCCAGATTCAACGGCAATAAATATATAGTGAGTGTCAATGATTTTTTCAGTGACAATGATACTGTTTACTTCACTATGGGTTATCTCAGCGGTGAGACACTGAAGACATATCTCAAGGAAAAAGGGCGGATAACCGAGGGGCAGGCGGCGAAGCTGCTTGATAATATCTCAAGCGCTCTGAATATCACTCACGCCGAAGGAGTGCTTCATAGGGACATATCGCCCGACAATATAATGCTTTGCGACGATGGAACGATAAAGCTCATTGATTTCGGAGCGGCAAGACAGGTGAAGGCTGATATGCCCGGGATGACTGTCCTGCTTAAGCATGGCTATGCGCCGCTCGAGCAGTATATGACTAAGGGCAAGGTAGGTCCGTGGACTGATATATATGCTCTCGGAGCGACCGTGTACAGGGCGGTTACAGGGGAGGACATGGAGGATGCGCTGTCGCGGCGTGAAGATGACAGCGCTATGAAGAAAAACCGGCAGCTGTTCTCGGATGGGCTTTGGAGGATAGTGGAGAAGTCCACTAGGCTCGATATAGCCGACAGATATCAGGATATAAGCGAGCTTAAAAAGGATTTAAGAGAGCTTGAAAGGACAGTCATGTGGGAGGATTTTCCCATTGAGCCTGTCAAGCCTGATCAGCCTGCAGAATCCGGGAAGCCTGAGGAAAAAACAGAGCCGGAGGCTAAACCGGAAAATAAAGACGATAACGAGACGGTACTCATTGATCAGGACGATACAGACGGTGGGAAGGAGACAGAGCTGATAAGAACGCCGGAAGATGATGTGCGAGATGAGCCGGAGGATAAGCATGAGGATGACGAATCGGACCATACGGATGATAACGGCGGGAATAATAGTGATTTCATGAAGAAGAACCGCAGGTATATCATCGCAGCGTGCGGCATTGTGGCTGTGCTCCTTATATTTATTGTCGTGATGGTGACAAAGAATAAGTCCGTCTCGGATACGGAGGCTGAAGGTGAAGTCGTGGCTGAAGAAGAGACTACGGCATTAGAAGAGGAAACGGAGAAGGAAGCCGCAGCGGATGATACCGATGTGGAGGAAGACTCTTATTCAGAAGAGGCGCTGCCAGATGAGATTGAAGAAGCAGGTGATGGCGCAGTCGCTTCGGGCGTGTGCGGGGAGAATGCGACATGGACGCTCGATGACGAGGGAACGCTTACTATATCGGGTAGCGGCGATATTTCTGATTTTGAGTTTGATAATGTGGATGCAAAGACTCCGTGGTGGGAGAACAGAGCGGATATCACGAAATTAGTGATAGAGGATGGGATAACCTCTATAGGAGCGGCTTCTTTTTGGGGTTTTTCCAACCTTACGTCGGTAGATATAGCTGATAGCGTGACCTCGATAGGTAATCTCTCTTTCCAGAATTGTGATCTGCTTGAAAACGTGGAATTGCCGGCAAGCCTTACAGAGCTGGGACCGAGAGTTTTCTTTTCCTGCGACAAGCTTAAGGAGATAAGCATATCTCAGGATAATAAGGACTTTAAGGTAGTGGATTCGGTGGTGTTTGATGAGAATATGACCAAGCTTTACTGTTATCCTGCGGGCAAAGAAGATACTGCTTACGAAGTGCCGGATACGGTGACGGAGCTTTTCACAGGCTGCTTTGCGTTTGCGCAGAATCTTACATCGGTTACTCTGCCCGAGGGATTAAAATACATAGACGCTGATGTCTTCCGTGATTGCAGCAATATATCAGAGCTTGATATCCCGTCTACAGTGGAGCGGATAAGCGAAGCCGTATTCAAAGGTTGGGGGAATAAGACACTGAATTTCGCAGGTTCTGCGCCGGAGTTTCATGATGATACTTTTAGGGATTTATCAGGTGACCTGTTTGTAAATTATAAAAAGAGTGCAGACTGGCCTCATGATAAACTACGTCCATATGGAGGCACGGTATATTGGAGAGAGAACGTGCAGGAGACTATTCCTAAGACAGGAGTAACCGTGAGCTATGGGACCAGAGGTATACGCGACTTTAATAATCTCTTTGACGGAGATGAGTCAACGGAATGGCTCGTAAATCTCAGTGAGGCGGCTCAGACTAAGGACGAGGCGGGGGTGCTTTATGGAACAGTGGAAGTTCTATGGAAATTCCCCGAGACGATGACGCCGAAGTCTGTCAGGCTTTCGACCGGAACGGAGACAGGGGGTTCCATATACGACGCTGATGGCTTATTGATTAAAATGTATGACGAGGCTGAAGACAAGTGGGAGACGAAGATCATATCGAAGGATGAGCTTAAGAAGGAGGATAGGTCGGGCAAGTTTGATGTAAAGCTGGGAGCCTTAGATGGTGAGTATACATATGGTTATTTAGTTGTACGCATGCCATATTCAGAGGAAACCTTCCACCTGACGGAGATTGAGGTCAGGTAATATAGGCGTATGGTAAAAAAACGTGACAAAAATTTGTCAATGACAAATTTTTGTCACGCATTGTTTTTTGCATTAAAGTATGCTTAGATTTTTATTATTATGTAATTTCACTCTTATGAGGGATTTGGAGTTATTATGACAGCGACGAAGAGCAGCAGAGTTACGATTTATATACCTGATCACGAGCCAGCGGTTTTTTACCTTGACAGCTACGGCAAGGAGACCGTGCGGCTTGGACGAGGTCCCGTACACGGCGGGCAGGGCTCGGTAAATAATGACATTGTTATTCCTAATGAGATAGCTTTCGTCTCAAGGGCACACTGTACATTCTATCAGTCCGACGGACATTGGTTCATCTTCGACGACAACAGTGCGAACGGACTTAACTTCAACGGCGTGAAGATCTTCTCGCAGATGATGAGCGATGGAGATAAGTATTATATAGGCAAGAGCGTCGAGGAAAGGCTTGTCATAGCCTATTCCTACGGTGAAGCCGGTGCGGCGGAGCCTATTGATAAATATCAGCTCAATCCTAACGGCAAGTATGTGATAGGCCGTGACGCATCCTGTAATCTCGTGCTCGACCACCCATCGGTATCGAGGTGGCACTGTGTCATCACAGGGGTTAACGGCGAGTTCTATGCGGAGGATAATAATTCCACTAACGGTATAATCCTTAACGGCGCGCAGCTTCGCGGCAAGGTGAAGCTGAACCAGATGGACAAGATAACCATCGCCGACTCCACGCTCATATTCACGGACGGCATGCTCTATATGCAGAAGCTTAAGAGCGGCGTGTCGGTATCCGTGAGGAATGTCTACAAGAAGGTCAAGACCAAGAAGGGCGAGAAGTTCATCACTAACGGCGTGAACTTAAATATAGAGCCGGGCGAATTCGTTGCGATAGTCGGCGGCTCCGGCGCAGGCAAGACCACGATACTAAACTGCATATCAGGCATGGCGGAGTTTTCTGCGGGCGATATCTTTATAAACGGCGAGAGCATCAAGACGAATGAGCGAAGCCTGAGATCCCTTATGGGTTATGTGCCGCAGAATGATATAGTGTACGACAACCTGACACTTGAGCGCATGCTCATGTATTCGGCAAAGCTGCGTATGCCTGTTGACACGACTCCTGCCGAGATACAGGATAAGATAGACGAGACTTTAGAGCTTGTGGAGCTTACGGCTCACAGGACCACGATGATAAGCAGACTTTCGGGCGGACAGAAAAAGAGGGCGTCCATAGCCGTTGAGCTTCTGGCTTCGCCTAAGCTTTTCTTCCTTGACGAGCCTTCATCCGGACTTGATCCCGGCACGGAGAAGCACCTCATGCAGATGTTAAAGAAGCTTTCCGAGACCGGCAAGACAGTCATCATGGTAACTCATACGGTGCAGAATATAAACGTGTGCGACCGCCTTATCTGCATGGGTAACGGCGGAGTGCTCTGCTACTCCGGTAATCCCGCGAAGGCGCTTGATTTCTTCGGCAAGGAAGACATGATAGATATCTATGACGACCTTAACGAGAATTCCAAGGCCGTGTCTGAGCGTTTTGCGGCGGAGGAGGCAAAGAGGAATCCGGGCGGTAATCAGGACATCGAGGAGAAGGATGTCCCGAAGGCGAGATACGCCTTTGTTCCGAAGAAATTCTTCAAGCAATTCTTCGTCATGACGGCGAGGTATGCGGAGATAATATTCAATAGCAGGTCGAGGCTGCTTATGCTCCTTATCATGCCGATAGCGCTGACGGCTTTGGTCTGTATAGCTTTCCAGGCGGACGGAAATATATATAACTACCTGAAGCTTTCGGTCGACAGGGATTGTCTGCCGTTCCTTGTCGCCGGAGATACGATGAAGCTGATGTTCGCATTCTCCTGTGCGGCCTTCTGGATAGGCATATTCAATTCGGTGCAGGAAATAAGCAAGGAACGCAATATCTTCGAGCGTGAGAAGTTCACGGGGGTAAGAGCCGTGCCGTATGTGCTCTCGAAGTTCGTGATAATAGGGATCATATGTCTGGTTCAGACGGTCATAATGCAGCTGCTGTTTAACTTCTTCTCGAATACGACGGCGACAGTGGACGGGAATATAGATTCGCTGACTGCGCTTCCTATAAAGATGAACGACGGCGGTATAGTCTTCACGTCAAGCCTTCCTATGGAGCTTTTCGTGACGAGCTTCCTCTGCGTCATGAGTGCAATGTGTCTGGGACTTCTGATCTCATCGGCAGCATCGAATGATCTTGCATTGATACTGTGTCCTGTGTTTCTGCTTCCGCAGATATTATTCTCAGGAGTTGCGAGCACGCTTTCGGGCATCACGGAGACGATATCAAAGATAATCCCCTGCCGCTGGGCGTGCATAGCTTATTTTACGTCGAGTAATATAAATGATATGTACGAGTCGGCGAAGTTTGAGGTCGGAGGCTGGGAGCTTACGGAATACGAGACAGGCTTCGGAGTTGACGAGGCATATTCGGCGTACAAGACTTACGTAGGAAGCATGAACCCTACGAAGAGCGCATGGGTAGTGCTTGCGATAATGTGCGTCATATGTGTCATAGCTTCGATGATAATACTGACAGTGAGGAAAACGAAAAGATAGAAGATACCATGCCTGTCGTATATATACGGCAAGAAGCCACTCAGCAGTGCGAAGGCAAAGCAGATTGTGGTGACGAAGGCTTTGGATATAAATAACGAAACTAAATTATTTTCTACTTCATTAAAGGAGGAAACCATGAAAAGAAAAAGTTTATTAAAGAAGTGCCTTGCGACGGCTACTGCAGCGATCCTTGCTTTAGGGACGCTCACTGCATGCGGAGACGATTACAACGGCTATGCGTCCGCCTACAATAAGGTCACTGCAAACGGCGGCATGGAGGCGAAGTTCGATGTCGATCTTACGATGGACGGCGAGAAGGTAGAGAGCGAGGGCGACTTCAAGCTTGACACATCGGGAAGCAACAACATCTTATATTATGAGATGACGACCGGCGATAACGATATAGTTCAGTTCTCCGACGGTGAGTATATTTACACCGACATGGGCGGCAGCAAGAGCAAGTACAAGATTGACAGCAAGCCCTCAGGCGGTGACAGCGGTAAGGAAGAGCAGAAGGATTCCTCAGGCACCTTCAATACGAATGCATTCTTAAATGAATTCTCAAGCTTCATGGAAGCAGGAAAGATAAAGGAGCTTGGTCTTCTCTCGCCTATCGAGAAGGCGGCTGTTTTTTCAATAAAGAAAGACGGCGATACTTATAATCTCACGTTCTCCGAGGCACTTGTGAAGAAGTACCTCAATACTCTCGTACAGAACGAGACAGGCAAGGATGCCGATGAGACGATACAGATAGATAAGCTCAATGACTTCACCTATTCTGCTACCGAGAAGAACGGTATGCTCACGGGCGTTACATATAAGGGAACGCTCGTAGTCAATGTTCCCGGCTCGCTTATGTCTGACGGAAACGATGCGACTTATGATCTTGATATGAATATCAATATTGAGTTCGTAAATCCCGGCGAGAGCGTATCTATCGACCTGCCTTCAACGGACGGCTACGACGAGGTCAAATAAATAATAATGGCGATAAAAGATCCTACGGTCTTAAATATTGTAGACAAGCAATCCCTGATACACGTAGGGAGTCTGGATTCCTTTGATATAACGGAGGGCGGCAAGAATGCTGCAGGGCTTATCCTTGAATATCTGGATAAGCCTGATCCGGATAAGCTTAATGAAGCGATAGACATTTATGAGGAGATAATCCCGAATGAGAATTTCGGCGGCGAGTATACGGCGCTTGAATGGATGTGCAAATATTTCCTCATGGATGATAAGAAGAAGCAGGATATAGAGGGCATGCCTGCTATAGCCGGTTTCAAGAATATGATGGTCAGAAATGACTATGATAATCTGAAGACCTACCTGCAGTACAAATATCACATAGTTGAATACGGCGACGGCGACAATACCGAGCTTAAGGCAAGGATGCGTTTCCTTGAGGATTACATACTGTTCAATAATCCGGACAGGGAGAGGTGGGAGACGACAAGGGAGAATATAGAGCGTCTTGCCTTGCAGCCCGGTATGGAGGTCGCCGACGTTGGCTGCGGTCCCGGCTATTATTCCTTTAAGTTTTCCGATATCGTAGGTGATAGCGGAAAGGTATACGCCATAGAGACCAATCCGAGGCATCTTGAGTATCTTAATGAATACGTCTCGGAGAATAATATCGGCAACGTCATAGTGACGAAGAGCAGCTTTGAGGGCATAGGGCTTTCGCCTGATATAAAGGTGGACATAGTCTATATCTGCTCGCTCTATCACAACGTGTACGCCGCATTTACCGATGCGGAGCGGGACAGCTTCGTAGCCAGCATAAGGAACGCCCTGCGGGACGGGGGCAGGCTTATCATCGTTGACAATGACCTCGTGACCGAGGGAGAACTTCCCTATCATGGACCGTATGTGAATCAGGACATGATAGTGAGCCAGCTTTATTATTATGGCTTCTGCCTTGTAGATTCCTTCCAGTTCACTCCGCAGAGATACGGGCTTATCTTTGAAATGGATGAGATACCTGAGGCAAAGGACAGGGAGCTTGCCGACAGGATGGCGCATACCGTAAATGTCAATTCGGCGGGCTCGCTTATCCGTTACCGTATCATAGGCACATCGACCTCAGGATATACGGTAAGAGGAAAGCGCTGCGGCAGGCTCATGCATGAGGGGCTTATTTCAGGTGACAGAGGGAAGCTTGAAAAAGCTTATAAGGCATTTGAGAAGCTGTATCCTCTGGAGCGCGTGGGGGACGACTATACGGCTCTTATGTGGTTCATTTCTTATTATCTTGCGGATGATAAGGGCAGGGAAGATATGACGTCAGACAGCCTGACGAGGTTCTATGCGGATTTCTTCTGCGGCAATGACTTTGAGAGGCTTAAGTCTTATCTGCTCTACAAGTTCCATTTAGAGCTTCATAACGATGACGAAGAGAATGAGGACGTAAATTACGACTATACCGGAAAGGATTTTCCTATCCCCACGCTGAATGAATGGAATGAATTCCTTATATTCAATAATCCTAACCGCTTCATGTGGGAGAGGACGGATGAATTCTTAAAGACGGCGGGCGTAAAGGAAGGCGAGACCGTGGCTGACATAGGCTGCGGGGGAGGCTTCTTCACATGGAAGTTCGCGCAGTCAGTCGGTGAGACCGGCACGGTATATGCGACCGAGATAAATGAGGACGCCCTGCATTATGTGCAGGATTTCAAGGCGGATTACGGGATAGCGCAGATAAAGACACTTGAGACTAAGATGAACGACGCCTGTCTCCCGGAGGACAGTCTTGACATGATATTCATGTGCTCGATGTATCACGCCGTATACATCACGGATATCGAGTTCGTGAAGGATGAATTCATAGCAAGCCTTAAGAAAGCGTTAAAGAAGAATGGAAGGCTTGTGATAGTGGACAATAACATCACTGACAGGGACACGCCTTCATACTACGGACCGGGGATAAGTCCGGAGCTTGTGATAGCGCAGCTGCACTATTACGGCTTTAGTCTGGTGTCCGAGAATTATCCGATACCGCAGAGATTCGTGCTGGTGTTTAAAAAGGAGCAGGATTGATGGGACCCTTGAAGAAGGAATCAAAGATCGGGTATCTGCATGCCTGTGATATAGAGGAGAACGCAAGCGAGCATTTCTCTATGATCGAAGAGAGAAACAGCATCCTTGTGAGCGGAGCGGCGTATCCTGCGGGAGATAGCAGGAGTGCCGCAGCATGTCCGAGGGCGCTCGACATAGCAGCGGACAGCTTCCTTGGAAGACCGTCTTCGTCAGATGTCGCAGTGGAGGCGATAGCGGGCTTTATAAACGACGAGATATACGGGATGCAGGAGAAGGACAAGGCTTTTCTCTGCAATCTCGCTGTAGTATATGTTTTCAAGGGCAAGACGAGGGTATATACGGCGGGAGACGCGGCGGCAATGTTCTTTGACGAGGGAGAGCTTAAGGAGGTCTGGTACGGAGGCGGTAAAGCGATAGGCTCTGCCGCTGATCCCGAGCTTATTTATTCCGATGAATTCGAGCTTAACGGGGATGCAAGGTTCATCCTCGTGGCGGGAAAGGATAAGGCGGCTATAGAGGAGACCGTTGCTTTTTATAAGGAGAACAGAGGAGAGGAACCCGAAGATACGGAGAGCTTTGTGAAGGGAAAGCATTGCTCGTATGTGAACCTGTATCTTCCGAAGAGGGAGAGGAGCATGATACCGTTTGTGCCTGTATTTTAGGCACTTACGGTATCAGCTCCGAACGGTTTAAGTCAGATATAGACTGGCGCTATGGGAGGAGAGGATTATTAAGATGATATCTGAGGCTCGGAAAAAGGAGATGCTGCAGCATGCCGAGGAGGTTTTTGCGAGGGTGGAGGAGCTGCAAGAGTTGGGACTTATATGCGACGACGGCGATTTCGTTCCGTCGGTGCATTATCCGCCGATAACGGAGTATCCAGACGCCACGCCTGAGGAATACTTAAAGGATTATGAGTATCCGGCTGACGGCTATATGGACGTGTACGTTCATATTCCTTTCTGCGTGCAGCACTGCCTTTTCTGCCACTATCCGGGCAAGGTCGGGGAGTGCAAGGAAGAAAAGGAAAAGTACATAAGTTATCTGAGACGGGAGATAGACCTGTATCTTCAGTACTTCGGGCAGGAGAAATTAAAGCCGAGGTCGATACTTTTAGGCGGAGGGACCCCTACTTATTTACCGCCTGCTCTTTTTGACGAGTTCTTAACACTGCTTGACGAGAGGATCGATTATTCCGCCTGCAGGCAGTACAACATAGACCACGATCCTAATTCCCTGCTTGGAGATGACGGTCTGCAGAGGCTTCGGATGATGAAGGATCACGGGCTTACGAGGCTTACCATCGGCGTGCAGTCCTTTGACGAGAACGTATTGAAGCTCATGAACAGGCCGCATGATAAGGACATGGCTATCGAGGCGATACAGAGGGCTGTGGATTTCGGCTTTGACGTGAATATAGAGTTTATCTTCGGACATCCGGGCGAGACGCTTGACAACTGGATGGAGGTCATAGACCTGGCGACACAGATGCCCGTGAACGAGATACAGCTGTACAGGCTAAAGGTGCAGGCCTACGGAGATAAGCAGGGCGCGATTAATAAGAAGCATCGCGGCATGGATACGGGCGACATCCCTGATTTCAAGTCCACGATGATGATGAAGCAGCTTGCGATAGATATACTTGCGGATAACGGCTACAACGAGAATCTACGCAGAGTTTATACGAAGGACAGGCGGATGTTCTCGCATTATGCTTATAATCAGTGCTGCAACCTCTACGATCAGGTTGGCTTCGGGCTTACGGGTTTTTCGAGCTACCATGACAGGTTCGACATCAACTCAATGTACTTCGATGAGTATTACAGGATGATAGATGAGGGCAGGCTTCCGATAACGAGAGGGTATGTCAGAAGCGAGGAGGAGCAGATAAGGCAGGCCATAGTGCTGCCTCTAAAGAACCGTTCCGTTATAAAGAGTGATTTCTTAAAGCGGACAGGGCATAACTTCGACGACGTGCTGCCTGAGAAGACGAGGCTCTTAAAGGAATACGGCCTGATAGAGGATAACGGTAAGGTCGTGAAGCTTACCGAAATGGGAGGCTTCCTTGCGGACGAGGTATGCGAGGAATATAATTCTAATATGCATAAGCCATTCCCTAAGGAGAGGTATGCTGACGGACCGTTGAATCCGTACAAAGACAATGAGATTTCACCGGTTGAAGATCATAAAGAAGTCTTATCCGCGTGAATGGGAGACTTTTGACGGCTCTTAGCGGTGGACGTTCTTTGGTGATTAGCGATGATCCGGTGAAGCTTTGATTATGAGGTGCAGTAATGATCACATTGAATAACAGGAAACTCTGCGAAAACTGCTTTTCTGAAACTACGGTAGAACCATGTCCCCATTGTGGCTTTATGAAAAGCGCATACAGGCATGATCCTATAACCCTTGCGGTCGGAAGCGTCTTAAACCAGCGCTACATGATCGGCGGGGTAATAGGCAAGGGAGGCTTCGGGATCACCTATCTGGCTTATGACCTCAAGCTGGACGCAAGGCTCGCTGTCAAGGAATATTATCCTATGGGGCTTGCGGTAAGGAATCCCGGAAGCACCCTTGTCTCTGTATCGAACGAGGACTCCGAGGAATCCTTTAAGACGGGAGCCGAGAAGTTCTACAATGAAGCGAAGATGGTCGCGAAGTTCAACGGCAACCCTAATATCGTGAGCGTCCATGATTTCTTCTATGAGAACGATACGGTCTACTTCACTATGGGGTATCTGCAGGGACAGACGCTCAAATCCTACCTTAAGAAGAAAAAGATAACCGAGGGGCAGGCGATAAATGTCATGCAGGCAATATCAAGCGCTCTCATGGCATCACACAGCCTCAATATCCTGCACAGAGACATCTCGCCCGATAATATAATGCTCTGCGACGACGGAAGCATCAGGCTTCTTGATTTCGGAGCGGCTAGGCAGGTCATGGCGGAGCAGTCACAAAGCCTGTCTGTCATATTAAAGCAGGGCTTCGCTCCCCTGGAGCAGTATCAGAAGAAGGGAAAGCAGGGACCCTGGACTGACATATATGCGCTTGGCGCTACGATATACACGGCGCTCACGGGCGATATGCTGAATGACCCAATGACGAGGCTTGAGGATGATTCCGAGTTTACGAGCAATAAATACGGCATATCGGAAGCACTATGGAATGTCATACAGAAGTGTACCCAGCTAAAGATACAGGACAGATATCAGGATATATTCGAGCTTAAGAAGGACCTGAACTCCATAGGCATAGAAAGCGAAGCATTCACTGATATAGAGGTGGAGATAAGGGATGTCTTAAAAAAAGCGTCAAAGCCTTTCGGAAGCACGATGGGAACGGGAAATCCCGTACCGAACTATGCGCCCGCATCCGATCCCAACGCCACGATGCTTTTAGGTTCGGATAATTCCGACCACAGAACTATGGCTATGGATGAGAACGCCACGGTATACTTAGGTCCCGATGGGGGAGGCTCGTCTAATGAGACGGTCGCTATGTCGCCTGAGGAAGCCGCTGCGTATACCGCAGGACAGAGCAGGGCTTCTAATACAGGGAATACAGGAGCTTCCGCACAGAATGGTACACAGCAGAATTCGTGGGGGAATACTGCCAACATGCCGCAGCAGCCCGTTACAGGGGGCTATACGGGACAGCCGGTGACAGGACAGCCGATAAATGGCGGATACACAGGACAACCGGTAACAGGACAGCCACAAGCGGGTGGGATCCCTTATGCTGCGCCTGCACAGGGAGCCACAGGACAACCGGGGCAGGCACAGCGCATGCCGCAGAATCAAGGCGGAATGCCTTATGCACAGCCCGCCGGCGGAGCAAGGCCTATGGGACCTCAGGGTGGTCCTGCACAGGGAAATATGACCGCCCAGTATCAGCAGAGATTCAACCAGCAGAGACAGGCGCAGGCAGCAAATACGGGGAAGAAAGGCTTTCCGGTCGCTTTGGTCGTGATCATATGCGTGATGGTATTGGTTGCGATAATAGCTCTGGCAGGGAATTTCATTAATAATAAGATAACCACAGCAGATATAGAAGCAACAACAGAGGCAAGCACGGAGGCTGCGACTGAGAGTTCGAGCGAAGAGTCAGGCGAGGAGCAAAGCGAGGAGCCCTCTGAGACAGGCGGCAGCGTGTCTGTCACGGGTGATGAGGCAAAAGCGTTAGATGCCCTGGGCGTAGAAGATATCAAGAAGTACGAGAATGATACTTATAAATACAGTATCTGCTATCCATCGGGATACAGCGTGTCAGATGCGGATGATAAGACCGTGGAGATAGCGAACGGCGATGGAACGCTCCATGTGGCAGTGCGGTATATGGATCGCTACATAGATGACAGCATTTTGTATGATGCGTATGATTTCAGCAATATGATAAATGTCAGACGGGAGAACCTGTTGCCTGTGGAGGGATCAGGGAGCACGCCCGAGACAGACAACGCCGGAAAGGTTGATATAGCGGGCGAGGAGGATATAGCAAACTTTGAGTATCATTATACCGACAATAATGACAATGCCTGGGGCGGAAACGTGTACCTCTTTGATTCTAAGGGACAGTATGGATGCTATGTGGTATACACTCTTGTGTACGGAAGGGCGGACGACTACGACGGACTGCAGGAGTACGCTAGGGCCTGTGCGGATTCCTTTAGAATAGAGGATGCATATAACCCTCCGGAGGTGGAGATATACAGGTTTGACGAATACGGGATAAAATTCTCTGTTACGGACGGAGTGGAGGCTTTCACGCAGGAATCGGATGGGGCAGAGGATTCTTTGCATGTAAAATATAAAGCTTCAAGCGAGAAGAACAGAATTGCTTACGTCATGCCGGGTGAACATTTCGGCACGGAATATGAGGAGATTTTCCTCGGAGCCAGGAGTTGTCTGTCTTCCTACACTATTGATATTGTCTCTGACATGATACCGATTGATTTCGGGGAATACAGAGGATACTGGGTTAAGGCTCTTGTTAAGGATTCCGATGGCAATACGAATGACGGAAGAATGTATGTAATTAAAACGAATTTCGGCTCGGATGCGAAATATCAGTCGTATGTGGTACTGGGCTCGGCAGAAGACGATGATAAGCTGAGGGAAATAGTAGGCGGATTCAGGTTCGACGGAGCAACGACCTATAACAATGCGGATGTGGATACCGGCGATACGATTTCGTTCAGCACCAGCACGTCTGGCGAGAACAGCAGTGCCGCAAATAAGCTTGAGTATATATTCCCGGGTACGGATACCAGAGAGCTTACTAACAGTGATATTGATGATTTCCTGAAGGGGTATCTGGAAAGCAATAATGCCACTAATGCTTCCGAATCCGAGAGGAAGAAAATCTGCGCTAGGGGACTCTGCTATGCGAGGAATGAAATATACGCCCGTCACGGGTATATATTCAATTCAAACGAGCTTAAGGAGCTCTTTGGAAGCATGAGCTGGTATACGGGAACGATTCCGTCGGACAGATTCAACATTGACGTGTTCAATTCGGCGGAAAAGAAAAATGTGGAATTCTTAAAGAAGAAGATGGAAGACTATGGCGGCTATAGGCCCCAGTAATTATTGAGGGACACGATAATGGATGTGGTTTATTACACTAATAAGGGCGGACGCGAGATAAACGAGGACTCTCTTTTCATGACGGAGGGAGCATATGTCGTGTGCGACGGGCTTGGCGGCCATGCAAGCGGAGAGGTCGCTTCGAACTGCGCCGTGAAGGTCATGTCCGAGCTTTGCGTGAATAATCCCCCATATAGTCTGGAGCTTATAAATACCTTTTATCTAAGGGCGAATCAGGCAGTCATAGGGCTTAAGGAGCAGGCGCTTACGACGATTGTCGGCGGGTTCGTCAGAGACGGCTTCCTTTATTATCAGGGAGTGGGTGACAGCAGGTTTTATTATTTCAAGCTTGGAAAGAAATATGCCCAGACAAAGGACGATTCCGTATGTCAGGCAGCGGTCGATCTCGGCACGATGGATTATGAGGATATCCGCACGAGCGAGGACAGGTCGAGGCTTTTGAAGGTTCTCGGAAATGATCCGGAGCTTAAGATAATGCGGCACTACGATCCCATAAAGATGCAGAAAGGCGATGCCTTCCTTGTCTGCTCAGACGGCTTCTGGGAGCATGTATTGGATCAGGAGATGGAGGAGACCTTACAGCAGTCCTATGATGCGGAGGAATGGCTTAATCGCATGCTTAAGATCCAGTACGGCAGAGCGAAAAACCGCGACGACAACTATACCGTTATCTGCGGCATAGTAGAGGAGCAGGATGCGACGGACAGCGAGAATCCCGAGGAAATCATGCCGCATGATGCCGATGCGATAAGTCCTGCGAATAAGGGCATAATAGCAAGCGCTTTGACAAGCGTACCTGAAAGCCCCGCGGAGAAGCTTCACGACGAGGTACATACGGAGCCTTTCGAGACCATGCCTGTGAATGAGGTAGAGTTAGAGCAGGAAGAAACATTGGATAAGCTGTCAGGTGCATCATCAGACACTCCTTTTAACGTGCCGTATCAGAGCCAATTCAGAAAGTATAATGAGGACGAGAATATAACGCTTTCTTATTCATCCGGAAATGCTTCATCCGGAGATGATTTCTCCCCGGACAGATATGACGAAGAAGACGAAGCCTACTGCGATGACGAAGAATACGAAGAAGATTACGACGACTACGACGAAGCCCCGAAGAAAAAAGGCTTCTTCTCAAAGCTCTTCGGCTCAAAAAGATAATTATAATTCAGCTATTTTTTATAGATATTTTTTGCTTCTTAAATGATAAAGAGAATGTATTGAAGGGAGAGTTTTATGAGGGGCAGGATTGAAGGGTTTTTAAGGCTTTTCGCTGCGGGGGTAATGACGGTATTTGTTATTCTTTCGCTTACAGCGTGCGGCGGCGCTTCCAAGGATACGATAAAAATCGGATACGTGAATCCTACGACCGGACCGCTTGCGGGTAACGGCGAGGGCTGTGACTGGGTGGTAGGGCAGATAGAGGATTATCTTAAAGAGAATCCGGTTAAGGTGAACGGAGAGGAAAAGGACTTTCAGATCATAGTCTATGATTCGGAAAGCGACGCTAATAAGTGTTCGGAGCTTACGCAGAAGCTCATAGAGGAAGATAACGTAGACATGATAATCGCAATACAGACGCCTAACACGGTTATCCCCGTCGCTGAAGTCGCTGAGAGATATGAGATACCGTGTATCGCAACCCAGTCTCCTATAGATTCGCTCTCAAGCTCCAGAGATGAATTCAACTGGACGTATTGCTCGTTTTATACCCTTGATGATGTTTACGAATCACAGAGGGCGCTATGGACCGTTGCAGGCTGCGGCGTGGGGAGCGGAGCGAAGGTCGGGCTTTTATTTGCTAATGATGCGGACGGCACGGCATGGCACGATCTCTTTATCAGGAGGCTTGCAGAGGACGGATATGTAGCTGTGGATCCCGGACAATATCCATCAGGCACGACGGATTTCACGAATCTTGCGAATCAGTTCAAGACCGAGAATATAGACATAATCGCCGGAACCAATATACCGCCTGATTTCATGAATTCCTACAATGCGATAATAAGCGCAGGCGTAGAGGTAAAGGGCGTGACTATGGGTAAGTGCTGTCTGCTGCAGAGTGATGTCGAGGCGTTAGGCGACCTTGCAGACGGCATAATGACTCAGGTATGGTGGGCTCCCACCAACCCTTATTCCTCGGCGCTTACCGGGATATCCTCGGAGGAGCTTGATAAAAAATATGCGGCGGATCATGACGGACGCACGATGCCTCAGCCTGCCGCCTATGCTTACGAGGCGTTGGAGCTTGCGGTGCAGACCTTTAATTCAACTAATTCTCTTGATAAAGAGGACATCAGGGAGGCTTTGAGTTCTCTTGATGTTGATACTATAATAGGTCATGTAAAATATGACCAGAAGCAGAGGGGGCTTACATTCAGCAGGACTGTACTCTGCGGCGGACAGTGGCAGAGGGAGGACGGCGAGCTTAGATTAAAGATAATAGATAACTCACTCCATCCTGAGATACCGCTTACAGGGGAATATCTGCCGGGGAATGCGACGAATTCCAAGTAAGGCAATACGAGTCTCGTCAATCAGCGTTTTCTGATGATGCGGCAATGACAATCGGTAATATAAATGGAAGATATGATTTCATTTGAAAATATAATCGCAGGATACGGATGCACCCGCATCCTCGACAACCTTTCCTTCAGTGTTTCTGAGGGAGAGGTTTTTGGCGTTATAGGACCGAACGGCTGCGGCAAGACCACTATGCTCAACGTGCTTACAGGCTCTATTTATCCGATCTCAGGCAGCCTTCTCTTTAAGGGCAGGGAAATAGGAACACTTGCCTCACATAAAAGATGCAGGCTCGGCATAGGCAGGACATGGCAGATTCCCAGACCTTTTGCCGGGATGACGGTATATGAGAACGTGCTTACTTCATCAGTGCATGGCGCAGGACTATCTATGGAGCAGGGAGCAGAGAAGGCGGGCGGCGTGCTTGATGAAATCGGTCTTGCGGATAAGAAGGATACTTTGTCGGGAGAGCTTACATTGCTTGACAGGAAACGACTGGAGCTTGCCCGTGCTATGGCGTCAGATCCAAGTGTCCTGCTGCTTGATGAAGCAGCGGCAGGGCTTACCGAGAATGAGGCAAAAGAGATAATGTCGCTTGTGGGCTCTCTTAAAGAAAAGCATTACACTGTTATATGGATAGAGCATAATATAGAGACAATGCTTAATGCTACCGACCGCCTTATGTGTATGGCGGAAGGACGCAATGTGATCTGCGGTGATCCCGGAGAAGTCATGGAGTCGGAGATAGTGGAGGAGCTTTATCTCGGCAAGGATATATAGCCGGATATGTATTAGCGCTTATGGAAATAAGACATTATGGATTCGCTTCGTATAGAAAATATAAAAGCTGAATACGGCGATTTTCCCGCTGTGGCTGATGCAAGCATCACGATACCGCAGGGTGGGATGGTGTCAGTTATAGGAACTAACGGATCAGGCAAGACTACGCTTATGAATGTGGCAGCGGGGCTTATCAGACCGTCATCGGGTAAGGTAATGCTTGGCGGTATCGACATTACTGATATGGAGCCCGAAAAGCGGGTAAGCGCAGGCTTGTCGCTCGTGCCGCAGGGCGGCCACTGCTTTGCCAGAATGTCTGTGGAAGATAATCTGATGACGGGAAGCTATGATAAAAGGGCAAGAGCTAAGAGCAAGGATTTATTGGAAAAAGTCTATACGCTGTTTCCTTCGCTTAAGGATAAACGCTCGCAGATGGCAGGCACGCTGTCAGGTGGAGAGAGGCAGATGACGGCTATAAGCAGGGCGCTTATGTCCGATCCCTCGGTGATCTTATTCGATGAGCTTTCACTAGGACTTGCTCCGCTCGTGGTGAAGAATATATACGAGAGGCTTAAAGAGCTTAACGCTAAAGAGAAGGTTTCCATCTTACTTGTGGAGCAGGATACGAGGCGTGCGATGCGTATGACGGGATACACATATATAATGCTCAAAGGAAAGATTGTCCTTGAGGGAAAGCCGGAGGAGCTCTCGGAGGATAAGGTTAAGGCGGCTTATTTCGGACTATAAGAACTAACTATTGCGATGGCATAGCGAAAATTGACTTTATTAAGATGGCTATACATAGGTCAGAGGAATTTAGATGTACGTATTACAGGTTATAATAAACGGAATACTGCTTGGCGGAGTTTATGCGGTGCTGGGGCTTGGCATGTCACTTTCTCTTGGCATCGTGAAGCTTACCAACCTTGCGCACGGAGAATATATAATCCTCGGAGCATACGCTTCCATGCTGTTACAGGCATGGCTTGGGATCGATCCCTTCCTGTCGCTTGTGATATCGGTTCCTTTTTTATTCTTCGCCGGATATTTGATTCAGATATTTCTCGTGAATAGAGCAATGATGAGCGGAAGCGAACCGGCGCTTTTAGTCACCTTCGGCATATCGGTGATCTTAAAGGACGCCATGCTTCTAGTATTCGGAGCGGACGCGAGACATATAGCGACAGATTACAGCAATATAACTGTGGATATCGCAGGCTTAAGTATTCCGTTGCTTAATATATTGCTGCTTTTATTGTCAGGCGTGGCTATCCTGCTTCTTCATTTATTTATGCATAAAACGTATACAGGAAGGGCGATACGGGCGGTGTCAGACGACAGGGAGGCGGCGTCGCTTTCGGGTATCAGCGTGGGACATACTCTTGCCGTTGCCTGCGGGATAGCGGCGGCTACGGCTGCAGTCGCAGGACTCTGTGTCGGGATGAAGTGGACATGGTACCCTTCAAGCGGAGGGCATTATCTGCTGATAGCGTTCGTGATAGTGGTGATAGGCGGACTTGGAAACGTGGCGGGAACCTTCATTGCAGGCATAGTATTCGGGCTGATGCAGGTAATAGGCGGGGCGAGCTACGGGCTTCTTATTAGCTATATTTTTCTGATCGTGATACTAACGCTGCATCCGCATGAGGCATTGATACGTTTTTTGGATCGCATGAAAAGCACAGACAGACAGAAGACAGCTAACGGATTGTCGGGATCAGGCTTCGTTACGGTAAAGACGCAGACAGAGTTTAAGTCGGAGCAGAAGGAGAGCAGTGATGCGACATAACCCTGCCCCTGTAAAAAAACGTGCTGTCCTATATATCGTACTCTTTCTTGTATTATTGCTTGCGGGCATCACGGGATTTCCGGGCAATAATATATTGAGATACGGCTTCAGGATATTCCTCTACATCACGATAGGTGAGATGTGGAATTTATTATCGGGATATGCCGGCATGACAAGCCTGGGACAGCAGGCGTTTATAGGGTTATCCGGATATTCGCTGGCTCTTGCCACGACAAAATACGGCTTGCCTTTCCCGCTTGGGTTTGTATCAGGCCTTATCATAAGCTTTGCTTTTGCGTTTGTTCTGTCCTTCCTTCTGCTTAGGATAGACGGTATGTATTTTGCGATAACCACATGGGTCGTTGCCGAAGCTCTGGGTACTTTATTTATGAGCATGACATACGTGAACCGGGGAGCGGGCATGACGATAACGGCGACCCCGTATCCGAAGATAGGAGTGCTCTATGTCATGGCGCTGATACTCTGTGCCCTGTCACTTGTGACGGTAGTGGAACTGCTTAAATCCAAGCTTGGTCTGGCAGTCATAGCGATGAAGGATGATAAGCAGGCAGCGGAAGCCACAGGCGTAAATGTGAAACGGTGCCGGCGTATAGTTTATCTTATCGCAGCAGGCTTCACGGCGCTTGCGGGAAGCCTCTTTTTCCTGAATAAAGGCACGATATATCCGGAGAGCGGCTTTGACATAGGCTGGACGATCTCGATGGTATTCATCGTGATAATAGGCGGATCAGGCACTGTCGCAGGACCGATAGCCGGATCCGTGATATATGTCCTTCTTTCCGAGTTCCTTGCCCACTACCCCGGTTGGTCAAATATTATCTTAGGTGCCCTAGCCATCCTGATGATCCTCTTCTGTCCGCAGGGGATAGTAAGGCTTCGCAGGCGGATCAGTTAGTGAGACTTATCACGAGTATGGTATAACAAAACAGCCCTTTGGCTGTTTTGATTGCCCAGCCGTGTATAGAAATAAAATTCTTGCACCTGCCAGTGTATATGGTAAAACAAGAACTACTTTTCGTCAAATGCAGTAAATATGCGGGAAAGCAGTAATAACAAGGGTTACACGGATTATATAAGCGTTTATAAACGGTTATAAATTACCTCAAAAATGGCGAAAACCACCAAAAAGTGGCGGACAAATGGCGGTCGAAAATGAGCCTTGATGCAGCGTCAGAGGTACAGCCATAATCGGCTACAAATAAAAACTGAATAATGGATAAGGCAATGGATAACCAGCCTTGTTACTAAAAGACATTTCCGAAGAATCATGGAGATGTCTTTTGTATTTTAAATATCACGTTTGGAGGGGAAAATGAAAAAGAGCAGTCAGAAGCAAATAAGGGTAATGATAGAGGCCCCGGCATATGAGGCAAAGTCCCTTGCCGAGCATTACAGAAAAGACAGGAAGTATGAGGTCATCGATAGATCAAAGCCGTACCCATGCGGCAAAAATCACGTGAGGATACGTCTGCTTGTTGTTAAGAAAACACAGCTTGGATATCAACACAAAGGCGGATGGAGCTCTAAGGGGAAGAATAATCGAAAATATGAAAGACAGAGATTAAACATACAAGAGCTTATGAAAAAACCGTATTGAAGTATTCAGTATACTGGTCCGGGGGATCAGAAAGGAAAATATCATGAATAAGGAAGACATGGAGACCATGGTTCAGAATGAGGTCAGCTATTTAAAGATAAATGACCTGCATGACTTTAAAGATCATCCCTTTCAGGTCAGGGATGACATTGAAATGGAGAAACTTGTGGAAAGTGTAAAACAGCAGGGAGTCATTGATCCGATTATTGTAAGATCAGGTAATAATGGGGGATTCGAGATCATATCCGGTCATAGAAGAACACATGCGGCGAAAACGGCAGGGCTAAAAAGGGTTCCTGCCATCATCAGGGAAATAAGTGATGAAGAGGCTACTCTCGCCATGGTTGACGCAAACCTGCACAGAGAGACGCTTTTGCCAAGTGAGAAAGCCTTTGCTTACAGGATGAAGCGTGATGCCTTGTCACGGCAAGGCAGGAGGACAGACCTGACCTCCAACCAAGTTGGTGAGAAGTGGGAGACAGCCCGTAAGATAGGCGAGGAAGCCGGAGACAGCGGGAATCAGGTGCGGCGCTATATAAGGCTGACTGAGCTTATCCCCGAACTTTTGGATATGGTAGATGATCGGGCTATAAAGCTCAATACAGGAGTAGAGCTTTCATATCTTCAACGGGAAGAGCAGACAGCATTATTTCAGATAATAGAAAAAGAGCATCTTTATCCCTCACTTACCCAGGCAAAAGAGATGCGCCAGATGAGCAGGGAAGGATGTTTCACGGCGGCAAGAGCATTTCGCCTGCTGTCGCTCGGATCTATGAAAGAGAGGAAGATAACCATAGGTGAAGATAAGCTGATGCTTTATTTTCATTCCGACATGACGGATGAGCAGATGAAGGACATCATATACAGGCTTCTTGATGAATGGAGCAGAAAGGGGGATTAAAGTGAGTGAAGGAGCAAGGCTTGATTATTTTTATGGTACACAGAGTGAGCAGTTCCAGTTCCTTACCGTCCCTCTGATATTTTTCAGCGATCCCATATACAGCGATCTTGACTGTGATGAGATCATGCTTTACAGCCATATGCTAAGAAGGATCAATCTATCACGCCGTAACGGGTGGATAGATGCCCTTAACAGGGTCTACATCAGGTATTCACAGAAGGAGGCAAGGAATGACATGCGCAGGGGCAAGGATAAGGTTCTTGAGGCTTACAGGGCGCTTGAAAGGCATGACCTTATAGAGAGACTCGATATGGGAATAGGCAAGGCAGACCTCATATATGTTAAAAATTTCGCAGCAGACAGAGCCAAAGACACAGACGAGGGAAAGGATATCACACTGAATGATATATTGCTGCCCGATA
>JAFTAP010000043.1 GCA_017455525.1 Lachnospiraceae bacterium | reverse complement strand
TTCTTTATGGAAATACCATAGACCTTGATAATCTGCGGTATATTCCTGAGATATGGAATGATCAGCAGGCTATATCCAAGGTGGGACAGGTTATTGAAGTATTTCCGGATGCGAAAATATACGGGAAACTTCCGGGTTTTGAAGTGCAGGAGAGTCAGATGGCTGATATGGATGCCGTAAAACCGGTATATGTTGACGAAGCCGCAAAGCTGGCAGCGGAGATTGATCGCTTTTCCCGTGATTTTGATCCCTATGAGTACAGTGATACGGTCGATAACTGGGAAGTGCAGGTGCAGAACATCGCCGCTGATATCCGAAGCGGTAAATCGGCAGACTATAAGAAGTACCTTTCCGATGTGGTATCGGAAAGCGACAATATCGAGGATGTCCGCAAGGCGGCGGAGCTCCTTGTGAAGCTGGCGGAGTATAAGCCTCTTGCCAAGGTGGAAGAGCTGGAAGAAGAGAATCTGAATCAGATCGACAACTATCTCAGCAATACTGTTCCGAAGGCAGAGGAGCGCAAGGAAGCCCGCAATACGGAACGGGAGCGCATTGAAGAGCAGGAACGAATCGAGGAAGAAGAGCGAAAACGGAGGACAAGGGGAGAGCGCCCATCACTCCGTGCACGACTTGCAGAGAAGAAAGCTATCGTGGCGGCAAACAGTGCAGTCCCCCAAAGAGAAACACAGCGACAGGTGCGAAATGAAGCGTTAGCTTCGCAGAGAGATATATAATTTACAGGGGTGTAGGACTTCGGCTCTGCACCTCTTTTTTATAGTGCTAATCGCAAGAAGTTGGTAGAAAGAAATTGTGAATAATTATTGCGAAATGGGGCGGTTTCGTATATAATTTATTGTGACTGATTATATGGTTTTAAGGATATACGGAGGCGCTAATGGCAGTATCCTACAGCAAATTATGGAAAATATTGATTGACCAGAAAATGAGTAAGGCAGACCTAAGAAAAAAGGCTGACATATCGCCCAACACGATGACGAAGCTGAATAAGGATGAAGAGGTAGCTATGAGCATCCTGGGAAAGATATGTAAAACCCTGAATGTGGATTACGGAGATATCATGGAGTATGTAGACAAAGAATGATTCTACAATGCCATACGGAACGGAGGGATATTCGTGTCAGAACATCGCAGTATGTTTAACGAGGCAACTCGTGTGCAGATGCCGGCCTTGGTTCACCTGACGAGGCTTGGCTATGTTTATTATGGAAAAATCACAGAGGACATGGCAGGAACAAAATATGATCCTGACACTAATATTCTGCGGGAAATTTTTATGGAGCAATTCAAGAAGCTGAACCCGGAACGAGAGGGTGAAGCGGAAGATGTGCTTCGCAGCATCAGACAGGAACTTGACAATGATGACTTGGGAAAGAGCTTCTATAAAAGGCTTATAAGCACTTCTCCGATCAAACTGGTTGACTACGAACATCCTGAAAAGAATGTGTATCATTGTACGGCTGAGTTTACCTGTCAGAACGGACAGGATAACTTCCGACCGGATATCACATTGTTCATAAATGGCCTGCCGCTCATTTTTATAGAGGTAAAGAAGCCTAATAACCATGGCGGTATGGTTGCGGAAAGTGAGCGTATGAATAAGCAGCGCTTCCCGAATAAGAGGTTTAGGAGATTTATCAATATAACACAGCTGATGATCTTCTCGAACAATATGGAATATGACACGGTAGGCGGTATTACTCCGATACAGGGAGCGTTTTATTGTACTGCCGCAAGAAAGAGTGCACCTTTTAACTGCTTCAGAGAAGAAAACCAAGGTAATTCCTCTGTGGCTCCATATATAGCGAATTATCATTATCTG
>JAFTAP010000042.1 GCA_017455525.1 Lachnospiraceae bacterium | reverse complement strand
TTCGTATTTGCCTAGCCCTAAAGGGGCGTACTCATCGGAGATGAGCTAAGAAGCGCTTTCCTTGAGCGCTTCTTAGGGCTTTATGGACATCGTCCATCTTAAAAGTCCTTCCTCTGCACAGTGACGCTGCCGTTCCTTTTTCTTGGCTTTTCCGTCTTCTGTCCGTTTGAATTAATTAGGCTTTTTTGGTTTGTTTGGTCTTTTCTTTCAAAGCTGCATTGCTGTTCAGTTTTCAAGGTGCTACGGAGAAGGAGGGATTTGAACCCTCGCGCCGCTACTAACGACCTGCACCCTTTCCAGGGGTGTCCCTTCAGCCATCTTGGGTACTTCTCCTTAATAGAACGCAGTTCTATACCTATCTGCATCCGTTCGGATGCCGATCCCGCAATCGAGTCCATAAGACAGACTCGAACGGTATCTGGCTCCAATGATTACCTGATTGAAGTGGTTCAATCCACTACCTTATTATTCTAAGATCATTCATGATCTTAAGCGGAGAGGATGGGATTCGAACCCATGTGGCGTTGCCGCCAAACGGTTTTCAAGACCGCCTCGTTATGACCACTTCGATACCTCTCCGGATTTATCGCTCAATTACACAAAACAAACGCTCCGCACAAAGCGAGCGTAATGGTAATAATAGCAAATCCCCTCGCCCATGTCAACACATATACAACAAGAATTTTAGCAAAATTTCTGCTTAAGAAATTCCATCCGAATTGCAGATGTAGTTTCACTTAGAATCCATAACCCTGCCGCATATCATCTCCGCAAGCTCCATATCATCAGGCGTGGTAAGCTTTATATTCTCATACGTGCTCTCGACGAGCCTCGCATCCGTATCCGCATACATCTTAGCGACCATAGTATCATCCGTGACTGCTATCCCCGCTGCCATGAGTCTTTCTTCATCATCTATAAGCTTCCTGTACGCATCCCTTATCAGCGTGTATTCAAAGGTCTGCGGGGTCTGAACCTGCCATACATGAGATCGGTCGGGCGTAGACTGCACCATGCTGTCATCATCAGCTATCTTGACCGTATCCTTGGACTTCACCGCAGCGACCGCCGCCTTGTACTTTTCCGCATAATGAAGGCATCTCTCTATAGTATAGGAAGAAATAAAAGGCCTTGCTCCGTCATGAATAAAAACATAATCCGTCTCACGGGGCAGTGCTTCAAGTCCCTTATGCACCGAATGATACCTCTCCCTTCCGCCCGTAACTACGGAAGAAACCTTGTGAAGTCCGTATAGATCCACGATCTCACTCTGCACCTTATCGGCGTACTCCGCTCCTGCGACAATCACTATCTCACCTATGAAGTCCGTATCCGAAAAAGTCTTAAGCGAATAATAAAGCACCGGCTTCCCGCAAAGCTCCATATACTGCTTCGGAACCTTCGCTCCCATCCTCTTGCCTGTTCCTCCTGCAAGAATAATAGCAGCGCACTTCATAATATTGACACCCCCATAGCCTCCATTACCCCCAAAGGTCTGCGCCTTCAAAGGATATCTCCTTCTCACCATCTATATCAAACACGCAAAAATACTCATCCTCATATATAGGCTCGCTTCCATCATACATATCACGTTCATCCCTTGTCAGCACAAGAAAAGCCTTGTCATGCTTCTCATCTATAAGCCTCTCATCCGTAAGCCATCGGTATACCACAAGCTTGTTCGCATTAGGGTCAAGTGAAGTCATGTCTATCTCGCCATTTGACATTTCCGTGGTTATATTTGCATTCCAATAGGTGGCATACCCATAATCATATCCCTGTTCCTTAACAAAATTTATATATCCCAGTCTTTCCCCATTAGCAGAAATATCCAGCAGATTCAGGTATCCGTTCGCTCCTATGAGCAGAAAGGAAGCAATAACAGCAGTACCCGCAATACTCCGCCATTCCTTATTATCTGCATACAGCCTATAGATCAGGTCGATAAAGATAATAGACGGCACCATGCCTATAGCTATGAACCTGTCCGCATATTCATTATTCTGCCCCGTTATCATAAGGAAGGTATTAAGCAGGAAGGTTATCATGGCGAAGTAATACATATATCTCTGCGTCTCGCTCATGCTGCCGCGTTTCTTGAATAAAAGCACGAACGACAGCAAAAAAAGCATCGTCATAATAAACGCAAGGACATTGCACACTCCGCCGACACTCATAAAATATTCCCCGATAGAATATCCAAAGGCCGCCAGAATGCAGTCCAAAGCCCATTCCAGCTTCTCAAAGGTAAACTGTATGAACGAAACATCGGCATAAGAATGGAAGGAATATATCGAGGAAAGCACTCTGTCATTTATCAGGTATCCGATAGCAGAGCATGCCGCAGCGACAAACGATACGATGGCAAGCCTTTTACTTCCCTTATCAAATATGAACGCTATGAGCGCCATCAGAAAGAGCGGCGCATACGTGTACTCCACAGACCTCGCTCCGCCAAGTCCCGCTATTAGGGCAAGCACACACAATAAAACAGTATAGATGGTCCGCTTTCTTCCCTCACTGCAGTAAATAAATCCAACCAAAGCAAACGAAAGAAATGAAATAAATACATGCGGCAGATAATACATCTTAAGCCCGAAGAACTGCCATGGATTAGCATAAGGCATGATAAGAATAAAGGCAGTAAGATAAAACCATTTGGTATCATACTTCCATGCGTATGGGATCAAGATGTACGATAAAACGTACAACAAAAGCATGACGCTCCCTCCGACCGCCCTTACCATGCTCCACGAAGAAAAAATCCAAAACATAGGAGCGAACACGAGGTTCGTGTTTAAGACCCTAAGCTCTGACGCATATATCCAATCCTTTGATAGTATGGAATGCTGCGATGCCAGGATCCTCGCAAGCACAAGCTCCGATGAATCGTCAGCGTTAAGAAAACGATATCCATTATGAAGGATCAATACATTGTAACAGAGTATAACGAATAATATCATCGCTATGCCAAAAACTTTGTATGGCTCTTTTATGATCCCCTGTATTTTGTCCTTTATATTAAGTTCAGATTTTGCTGAATTATTTATCGTTCCCATCCCAGATTGCCTGATCTATGATATATCTTGGTCTGTGCTTTATCTCAATATATGACTTGCCTACATAAAGTCCTACTAATCCATTGGTAAGGAGATTCATGCCGCCTATGAGACAGAGCAGGGCAACCGTCGTCGTCCAGCCCTTCACGACCATTCCCCTCGCCCAGTCGATCATTGAAATAATAAATATCACTAGCGCCAGTAAACAAAAAAACAAGCCTATCACTACTATAAGCTCCAGCGGTCTGGTGCTCATCGATGTTATCCCGTTCAATGCAAGACCCATCATCTTGCTTAACGTATACTTTGACTGTCCGCCGGTTCTGTCCTTCACATCAAAATAAACTATGTCGGACTTAAATCCCATAGTGGGTATCAATCCCCGAAGGAAAAGATTCGATTCCGGATACTCTGAAAGCGCCTCAAGAGCCTTAGAAGAGAGCAGCCTGTAGTCTGCGCTATTCGGCAGCATATCCACGCCCAGAAACTTCATCAGCTTATAGAAAGCCTCAGCTGTGAATTTCTTCCCTGCCTTGTCGGTGTCCCTGTCATTCCTTACGCCGTATACGACATCGCAGCCCTCCATGTACTTGGCAAGGAAATCATCAAGCGCTTCCACGTCCTGCTGTAAGTCGGCGTCTATGGTAACTACGCAGTCAGCGGCTTTTCTGGATTCCAGCATGCCTGCAAGGATAGCATTCTGATGACCGTAGTTCCTGCTGAATCTGAGGCCAAGAAAAATATCATCCTTATCAGCCCTTTCCGCTATGATATCCCATGTCCCGTCCTTCGAGCCGTCATCCACGCATACTATCCTGCTGTCTGATGTCACTTTGCCTGTCTGCACAAGACGCTGCAGCTTGCCCTTAAGGATATCCATCGACTGATGCAGTATTTCTTCTTCGTTATAGCAGGGTATTACAATATAAAGCTTTGGTACATTTTCTCTCATCTTTATCTCTTATTCGTCACAGGTTATACGCTCCCTGAAAGCTTTAAGTTCGGAACCGCATTAAGCGTAAGCTCCGCTAAATTCCCCTTCATATACTCATAATATCCTGCGCTTGCTATCATCGCTCCATTATCCGTACAAAGTATCGGTGAAGGCCTGTAAAATAAAATACCTCTCTCTTTACACGCATCTTCCATAGCTTTTCTCAGCGCCGAGTTTGAAGCAACTCCACCGGCTATTGCAAACTTCCTTACGCCGTATGTATCTGCCGCCTTCATCGAGTTTCCTACAAGCACATCTACGACCGCTGCCTGAAAAGATGCCGCGACATCAGCCGTATTTATTTCCTCTCCCTTCATCTCGCAGGAGTTTAAATAATTAAGCACGGCGCTCTTTAACCCGGAGAATGAAAAATCATACTCGTCTCCATCAACATGCGCCCTCGGAAACGCTATCGCCTCCGGATCACCCTCCTTCGCAGCCCTATCTATCTTAGGTCCTCCGGGATATCCTAGTCCTATAGCCCTTGCGACCTTGTCATAAGCTTCGCCCGCCGCATCATCCATCGTGCGTCCAAGTATCTCGTACGCGCCGTAATCTTTCACGTTCACGAGATGCGTATGTCCGCCCGATACGATAAGGCACATGAAGGGCGGCTTAAGCTCCTTATTATCCAAATAATTCGCCGCTATATGTCCCTCTATATGATGCACTCCGATGAGCGGCTTGCCGCAGCCATAGGCGTAAGCCTTGGCATAGGATACGCCCACAAGCAGAGGCCCCACAAGTCCCGGACCATAAGTCACGGCGACAGCAGAAATATCCTCTATCTTCATAGAAGCCTGTGAAATAGCCTCCCGAACGACCGGAACCACTGCCTCTATATGTTTGCGAGACGCTATCTCGGGAACCACGCCTCCGTATATCGTGTGCGTCTCTATCTGCGAATAAATAACATTCGACAATATCTCCCTGCCGTTTCGCACCACGGCGGCAGCCGTCTCGTCGCACGAAGTCTCTATTCCTAATATGTATACGTCATCCATACGTTATTATCTGCCTGCATCACTGTCGCTATGCAAGACCTCATTCTTCTGTATCATTTGCGAGCACCCAGCCCAGTATCTTCCAATGCCCCACAGAATCCTGCCTTAACAAGAACTGCTCCTTTATCTTATTAATATTCCCGTCCTGCCTCACATTCATCGAAAGATAAAGCGTCGCCAGCGAGCCGTATTCATTTGTGTCATATTTCACATCAGTGCTCGACGACACGGAATAGCTCGACACGACCTTATTCTTATCCCTGTATACGGCTATCTCCGAGCGGAGCGAATCATAGAAATCATCAAAGCTCTGATTTGCGACAAGCTCATCATCAAAGAGCTGCCTCATCTGCGTTGCAAGATCCCTTATCTGATCCTCCGTCGTGTCAGAGGCATAGAAGCACTTCGTGATCTCCGCATACTCCGTGACGACAGTCCTTGGAGTGCCGGGATAGTCCTTCTCGTAATTCTTCGTCAGCTGCTTCGTGGCGACAGTAATCTGGACGCTTTCAGGCGCCTCCTTAGGCGTGTTCACCGCAAGTATGAAAATCACGAGAACCACGATAGCAAGTATCACGAGGCCTATGATAGTATTTTTAATATTATTCTTCCTCATAGTTAAGCTCCTTACTTCTGCCATCCTTCGACGCTGCCGTATCCGGGAATATCTCTCTCGCAAGGTGAATATATTCCCTTGGGTCAGTAAGCGACGGACTATAATGAGTAAGCCACAGCTCCTTAACTCCTGCGGCTTTCGCAAGATTTGCCGCCTCTGTGAACATCATATGCTTCTTCTCTCTTGCCTTTACCTGGTCCTCAGGATCGCCGTACATTCCTTCGCATATGAATAAATCCGAATCCACGGCGTTTACCTCTATCGACTTCGTGGGGCGAGTGTCAGTGGTATAAGTCACCTTAAGCCCCCGCCTTTCCTCTCCCATCACCATATCGGGAGTGAAAACCCTGCCGTCGTCATCCTTGCAGATATTTCCCTTCTGAAGCGGATTCCAGAATTTTAGCGGTATATCAAGCCTCTTCGCCTCCTCCGCATTAAATCTGCCCGCCCTTTTTACACTCACGGAATAACCATAGCAGGTCACGTTATGATTCACCTTGAACGCCCTAACGTGCATACCGAAGATGTCAAAGTCTTCTTCGCTTTTGCCAAGCTCCATAAGCTTGATATCAAACGGCAATCCCTGAGCAATGATAAGAAGCGAGCGGACTATCCGCTCCAACCCCTTTGGACCGGCAAGCAGGACCGGCTCCGTCCTCTCGGAATTAGCCATCGATAACATCATGCCCGGAAGCCCGCTGATGTGATCTGCGTGGTAGTGCGTGAATAAGATCGCATCTATGCCCTTAGGAGAGAGGCTTTTCTTCCTCATAGCGCACTGTGTAGCCTCGCCGCAGTCTATAAGTATGCCGTTGCCACCATAGCGAAGCGAAAGGCTTGTGAGATACCTGTATGGCAGGGGCATCATGCCGCCCGTTCCAAGCAGCGTCACATCAAACATTATATCCGTCCTTCATCTGCGCTATATGATTATAATATCCATATTTGCATTTGTTCATATTATCAAGCAGTTTCCGGTTTTCTCATCCAGAAGATTATGGCATCCTCCTTCGGATTATCATAAAAGCCCGGTCTTATTCCCTCGGATACAAATCCCAGCTTCTCATACAGGTGTATGGCGGGAGTATTTGATTTCCTTACCTCCAATGTGAAATTCCTCACTCCTATCGCTGTACCTTCCCGTATCAAATACTTAAGCAAATGCTCCGCTATGCCATGCTCTCTGTATGTCTTATCCACCAGCACATTAGTGATATCGCCGTCACCGCACATATTCCTTATGCCTGCACAGGCTATGAGAGCATCCTTCTCCATATCCCTCGCCACGACATAAACAGCATAATCGCAGCAAAGCGACTCCTCGAAATCCTCTTTAGTCCAGGCGTCCCTGCCGAATATCACGCTCTCAAGCTCCGCCGCCTTAGCGCAGTCGGATATTTTCATGTGCTCGTAGATAATCATTTCACATCCCTGTACTTCATCTCTACTCTGCCCTACTCCGGCTTCTCGTCCTGCTTCTCTTTTACTCTTTCTGCTTCCGCCCTCTCTCGCTCAGCCTGCGATACCCTTAAATATATAGGAGAGTATTCCGCTGCATCCTTATATTGTCCTCTCTCATAATATCTCTCTGCAAGAACGGCAACACTTGAAGCTCTTTGCAATCTAAGGCTTGCCGGAGCGAATGTATATGGTATATGGCAATAATCCCGTATCTGCTCCTCAAATACCCTTACTCCGTCACCAAGAAATACAGTCCTCTCATTCCTCTGTACTGCATCCTCAAGTATGTCAGTAAGCGGCACTGCACACTGCTCACGCAATATTGCAAGCTCATCTTTCTTAAAGGTGTAAATTCCTGTATAGGTCTCATTACGCCTCGCATCCATAAGAGGCACTATATTGCCGTCAAAGCCTGCCATATTCTGCGCAAGGGCATCCACTGTAGGCACTCCGATCACAGGCTTATCTATCGCCTCAGCAAGCCCCTTTGCCGTAGCCGAGCCTATGCGAAGCCCTGTGAATGACCCCGGTCCCTCCGTCACGGCAATTGCGTCCATATCGGACAGCATAAGCCCCGAAGCCTTTATTACTTCGTCTATCATAGGCATGAGCGTCTCGGAATGGGTGAGCTTATTGCATACACTGAACTCTGCCTTTACCGTATCATCAGATAGCACCGCCGCCGATGCTGCAAGCCCCGATGAATCAATCGCCAGTATATTCATGTGTCATGCTCCGCTGTCCGATGTGGCTTGCCTGTTTCAACTTCAATCTTCCTATAATCAAAGCCCTTAGCCGGGTCCTTTGTTATCGTGATCCAGATAGTGTTCTTTGGCATTATCTCCTTTACCATATCCGCCCATTCGACTATCGTCACGCCATCTCCGTAAAAGCAATCCTCGTATCCTGTCTCATCCATCTCAGCAATATCGCCTATACGGTACACATCAAAATGATACAAAGGCATACGACCATCATCATACTGCTGGACTATCGTAAAGGTAGGAGAGCTTACATGTTCCTTAATTCCCAGACCCGCTGCAAAGCCCTTTGCGAATACTGTCTTACCGCAACCCAGATCTCCATCAAGCGCTATGACAGTCCCCGGAGAAGCCTCTTTTCCCATCTGCTCCGCAACACAATACGTCTCATCTGATGAATGTGTCTCCATCATCTTCATAACACTTTATTTTCTCGTAAATGGCATAAACTGTCAAACTCATTTTCAGTCAAAATAGTCATGTACCTTTGAGGATGTTACGGAGAGGCTTGTAGATCAGCATCGTTACGAGGACGGAGCAGAGACCCTTGAAGATGGTGAAAGGCAGGTTGAATATCAGCAGACAGTCCCATAGATCCTGTACGGATGGAACGATAAGCTGATACGCACCGATTATCGTCTCCATAGGCATGAAGTTGGTGTATATGGGATAGACTATATAATAATTCGTGAATAGAGAAATCACGCCCATAGCGGCAGCTCCTATCAGGGAACCGATAAGCGCGCCTTTTTTTGTATGTATTTTAATATATATGAGACCTGATACAAATACGAAGCAAGCGCCTAAGATAAAATTAGACAGCTCACCTACTCCGCCTGTCTGCGTATTCATAAGATGCAGCAGATTCTTTATAAGACATACCGCTACTCCCCACAACGGACCATAAGCAAAGCTCGCCATAAGCGCCGGTAGCTCTGAAAAATCCATCTTAATAAACGGCGGTATCAAAAACGGTATCGGGAACTCCAGAAACATAAGCACATATGCAAGTGCCGAAAGCATAGCCGTCCCTGTTAACTTTCTGATCCTATTATTCATAATGCCTCCTTTTGAAAAATGAAAAAACCCCGGAAAATCCGAGGCTAATTAATTATAATCACGCATATTGCGAGGTTATATCTTCTCTCATCCAGACTCATGGCTTACGCCAATCACTGTCGGTACCGGAATTTCGCCGATTCATGCCTAAGCTCGCGGACTGTAACCGCCGGTGGGGAATCACACCCCGCCCCGAAGAATCATTCTGTTTTTATCCTGCCATGTCGAAGTTCATACCGGGAAGGAGCTGGGCGTCCATCTTCTTCCTGGCTTTCATATATGGGCTTTCCTCCTCATTGTCATACTGTATCTTGGATGTCGTAAGACCGCCCGATACATAAGTCCTTCCGCATTCGGGACAGATAGCGGTATGTATGGCAACCGAAGCCTGCACTACCTTTCCGCCTGTCTGCTCCGCCTTATCGTAGGCATTCACCACATGCTCCTGCTCGTGAGCCCGTACTCTTGTCGCTGCCTCGGTAGGAGATAGATGCTGTGGCATCTTGAAGGAAACCTCTTCATCGGAGCCATCCTGATACTTGCGCTCCTTACAGGTCTTGCACTCCGCAGGAGATACCCTCTTGCCGGGCTGTACCTCCGTGGATTCGCCGGGGTTTACTATCGGCTTCTTCTCCTCTGCCGCCCCTACTGCCCCGGACACACCAACAGCACCGGAAGCTGCTCCTGCTCCGGTGTTAAATCCGCTCATGCCGGGTCCCATGCCCCAGACTCCGTAAGATCCGTACCCGCTTACTGGATTAATCATAACAATCCCCCATCACAGCAATTCGCACTTATGCGGATTGCGTGCAAAAATATTGGAGTGCCAGCATTTGGTTCCTTGCCCGAAGGGCAACTCTGAATTAACCAAATGCGTATCTATGAAGAACCCAACGGGTTCTGAATAGATACTGATCATGTAATCACCGCCTCTCAAGCCAGCATCAGTAGAACCTTATTCTGCTGATGACCTTTCCGAACGCTTTAGCCTTCGTCTCGAAATCCTCTTCCGAAAGCTCCGGTGTGATAAATGCGATCTCCTCTTCGAGCTCGCCTACTGATATTGTATCAAGAAATCCGTCCGGTGAAAAGACCCTATTTGCTTTTCCCTCATCTTCCGTACTTATCCTTACCAGATACTTATGCTTGACGCTGTCATTTGACGCTAATACAAGCTTCTCATCATGCTTCCAGCCGCAGTAAGCCCTCTTACCGTCATGACGCGCGGCATCTATCACATCGGCTACGACCGCTGACGCCGTAGGAAGCGATCCCGCTCCGGCTCCTGTAAATACTGCGTCTCCAAGCATATTCCCATGTACATACACGGCATTCATTACCCCGTTTATAGCATAAAGCGGATGAGAAGGCTCCACGAGGAACGGCGCAACATAGGCTCTCACCCCGTCCTCTGTCCGCTTAGCCTCTGCAAGAAGCTTTATCGCATAGCCCAGCGTCGTAGCATATTTTATATCCTCTGCCGTTATCTGCCTGATGCCCTCGGTGTATATGTCCTTGTAATCCACGGAGCTTCCGAAGACTATGGAAGATAATATCGCTATCTTCCTCGCCGGATCGTGAGCGTCTATGTCTGCGCTCGGATCACGCTCCGCATAGCCCATCTTCTGAGCCTCTTTAAGTACCTTGGAGAAACTTGCCCCGTTTTCCGTCATCTCGGTAAGTATATAGTTTGTGGTACCATTAAGGATTCCCGTTATCTCGTCTATGTCATCAGCGGTAAGGCAGTCATTAAGAGCCCTTATTATAGGTATCCCGCCGCCACAGCTTGCCTCGAAGAAATAATTGACGTCATTCTCTCTCGCCGTGTGCATAAGCTCAAGCCCATGCTCCGCCACAAGCTCTTTGTTGGAAGTACAGACATTCTTACCTTCCTCAAGGCATCTCATCGTGAAATCAAAGGCAGGATTGATACCTCCCATGACCTCTATGACTATCTTTACCTCGTCGTCATTTATTATATCCTCGAAATCATGCGTCAGCACGCTCTCCACAGGATCGCCGGGGAAGTCCCTTAAATCAAGGACATACTTTATCTCTATCTCCTGTCCGGCACGCTCATTAACTAAGTAGCTGTTTGACTTTATTACGTTATAAACTCCGCTTCCAACGGTTCCGTATCCGAGTATCGCCGCTTTGATCATGACTTCTCACTTTCTTTCTTGTTAGTATTTATCCACTTCAGGTATGCGTTTATGAACGGATCTATATTCCCGTCCAGCACAGAGTCCGCCTGCGCTATCTCGCACTCAGTCCTAAGATCCTTTACAAGCTGATAAGGCTGCAGGAAATAAGACCTTATCTGCGACCCCCACGCATTGTCCTTCACCTCGCCTCTTATTTCCGACAGTTTCTCGGCATTATTCTCCTTAGCGAGCATATAGAGCTTTGATTTAAGGATCTGCATCGCCTTGTCCTTATTCTGGAACTGGCTGCGCTCGTTCTGACAGGTGACTACGATACCGGTCGGGAAATGCGTGATTCGGATAGCGGAAGAGGTCTTATTTATATGCTGACCGCCCGCTCCCGATGACCTGTAGGTGTCTATTCGGATATCCTCCGGCTTTATCTCTATGTCAATGTCTTCCTCTATATCAGGCATCACATCGACTGACACGAAGGAAGTCTGACGCTTGCCCTGTGCATTGAAAGGCGAGATACGGACGAGCCTGTGAACGCCCTTTTCTGACTTAAGGAAGCCGTATGCATTGAGCCCATTCACCTGAAACTCCACGGACTTTATGCCCGCCTCATCTCCCGGAAGCATGTCAAGCTCATCTATCTTGTAACCGTGCCTATCCGCCCACTTGCCATACATGCGATAGAGCATCGACGCCCAGTCGCAGGACTCGGTGCCGCCAGCGCCAGCGTTGATATTTATGATCGCATTCGCATCATCGTATTTCTCGGAAAGGAGCGTCGCAGTCTTCATAGCGTCAAAAGTCTGTCTGAACTCCTCGAAGTCAGACTTTATCTCCGGTATCATCGACTCATCGTTCTCATCGTTTGCCATATCGATAAGATCCAGCATATCGGTATACTTAACTTCAAGTTCCGTATAGCCCTTCACGTCATTTCTTAAGTCGCCTAAGAGCTGAGAGTCCTTCTGGCTTTTCTGCGGATCGTCCCAGAAGCCCGGCTCCTCCATAAGCCTCTCTAATTCGGCTATGCGGTTCGCCTTGCTCTCCAGGTCAAGAGACGCCTTAAGCTCTGACAATGGGGCTTCGTATCCTTTTATTTCAAGCTTTAAGTTATCTAATTCAACCATGTATTGCCTTTACACATCTATCAGTCACTATGTTTTCGATTCCCCAAGGCCCCGGGGCACTGCCTCGCATGGCGAGGCAAAGCGTGCCCGTCGGTCAGCCACTGGCTGACCGACCATGGCAGTTTTTATACTTCTTCCCCGATCCGCATGGGCAGGGATCATTCGGATATACCTTCTTGTCATTCCGCATCTTCGGTGCATGCTTTGCGGTATCGTCCTTATTCGTACCTGTTACCTTCGCTACCTGCTCGCGCTCGACCTTCTCCTCCACGCGGATATGGAATAAGGTCTTAACCGTCTCTTCCTGTATCGCATCTATCATATCGTTGAACATATCGTAGCCTGTCATCTTATATTCAACAACAGGATCCCTCTGACCATAAGCCTGTAAGCCTATGCCCTGACGGAGCTGGTCCATGTCATCTATATGATCCATCCACTTACGGTCAATGACCTTAAGCAGTATGACACGCTCGACTTCCCTTATCGCCTCAGGCTCCGGGAACTCGGCTTCCTTGCTCTCATAAAGCTTCACAGCCTTGGTCTTAAGGTACTGCTTAAGCTCCTCCTTGCGCTTCATATCCCTGACATCGGGAGTTTTCACAGGCTCCATCGGAATGGTCGGAAGAAGTATCTGGTTAAGCTCCCTCATATCCCAGTCCTCGGAGTTAGAATCCTCGCCAACACAAGTATCAACTGCGGCATCCACGGTATCCGTTATCATCTTATATATCGTATCCCTCATGCTCTCGCCGTCAAGCACCCTGCGCCTCTCCTCATAGATGCGCTCACGCTGCTCATTGTTCACGGCGTCATATTCCAGGAGATTCTTTCTTATACCGTAGTTATTCTCCTCTATCTTTTTCTGCGCCCGTTCTATGGCAGAGGACAGCATCTTATGCTCTATCTGCTCTCCTTCCGGCACCTGCAGCGTCTCGAAAGCCGCCATCAGCCTGTCCGAACCGAAGAGCCTCATGAGGTCGTCTTCAAGCGAAATATAAAACCTCGATATACCCGGATCTCCCTGACGTCCTGAACGTCCGCGGAGCTGATTATCTATACGCCTCGCTTCATGCCTCTCCGAGCCAATGACATAAAGTCCGCCTGCAGCAAGAGCCTCATCATCAAGCTTGATATCCGTACCACGGCCTGCCATGTTGGTCGCTATCGTCACGGAGCCATGATGACCTGCGTCCGCTATGATCTCCGCCTCCTGCTCATGAAACTTGGCGTTCAGCACATTATGCTTTATACCGCGCTTCCTCAGCATATCAGAGAGAAGCTCCGAGGTGTCTATATTTATCGTGCCAAGAAGTATCGGCTGACCATTGGCATGAGCCCTCTCGACCTCATCGCAGATAGCCTTATACTTCTCCTTCTTAGTCTTAAATACCGCATCCTGCCTGTCGTCTCTGGCTATGGGCTTATTCGTAGGGATCGTCACGACGTCCATGCCGTAGATCTCACGGAACTCCTTCTCTTCCGTGAGAGCAGTACCCGTCATACCACATTTCTTATCGAATTTATTAAAGAAATTCTGGAAGGTTATCGTCGCAAGCGTCTTTGATTCCCTCTTTACCTTGACCTTCTCCTTCGCTTCTATCGCCTGATGCAGACCATCGGAATAACGGCGTCCGGGCATGATACGACCCGTGAACTCATCGACGATAAGAACCTGATCGTCCTTTACCACGTAGTCCTTATCGCGGTGCATTAAATTATGTGCCCTTAGCGCAAGTATAATGCAGTGCTGTATCTCCAGGTTTTCAGGATCCGCAAAGTTATCTATATGGAAATACTGCTCTACCTTATGCACGCCCTCTGCGGTAAGGTTCACGAGGTTGTCCTTCTCATTTACAATGAAATCTCCGGTCTCCTCAATCTCAACGCCCATTATGGCGTCCATCTTCGACAGCTCATCCGACGACGCCTCGCCTCGCTGCATCTGACGCGCAAGCTGGTCGCAGAGCTGGTATATAGCCGTGGACTTACCTGACTGACCCGATATGATAAGAGGAGTCCTCGCCTCATCTATAAGCACCGAGTCAACCTCGTCTATGATACAGAAATGAAGCTCGCGCAAGACAAGCTGCTTCTTATATATCGCCATGTTATCCCGCAGATAGTCAAAACCCAGCTCATTATTAGTGACGTACGTGATATCACAGCCATAAGCCTGTTGGCGCTCCTCCTGAGTCATGCCGTTTAAGACACAGCCTACGGTAAGCCCTAAGAACTCATGTATCTGTCCCATCCACTCAGCGTCACGCTTTGCAAGGTAATCATTGACTGTGACGACCTCCACGCCTCTGCCTTCAAGAGCATTGAGGTATGCGGGAAGAGTACATACAAGCGTCTTTCCTTCACCTGTACGCATCTCCGATATGCGTCCCTGATGAAGAATGATACCGCCGATAAGCTGTACCCTGAAATGCTCCATCGAGAGCACACGCCTCGATGCCTCTCTTACGGTCGCATAAGCCTCCGGCAGTATATCATCAAGCGTCTCGCCTGCGGCAAGCCTGTCCTTGAATTTCTTGGTATTACCCATAAGCTCATCGTCCGTAAGCTGCTCCATCTGCGGCTTCATAGCCTCGATACGGTCAACTATCGGCAATATGCGCTTTATTTCCCTGTCGCTATGGGTTCCGAATATCTTATCTACGATACTCATTCTTAATAATCCTTCGCCTCTTCCTCGCCCTTAAGCACTCTTAAGCCACCCTGCGCAAGCGCAAGAAGCTCGTCCTCTCCGGGATATACGACTACCGGAGCGATCCAGTCCACATACTTAGCTATGGCGTCGGTGACAGTCTTACCATAAGCTATGCCGCCGGTAAGGATAATAGCGTCAACCTTGCCCTCAAGGACTGCAGCCCTTGATCCTATATCCTTAGCTATCTGATAAATAAAAGCGTCCACGATAAGCTTCGCATTCTCGTCTGTCTCCGCCTTCTTGGTTATCTCAACCATGTCATTAGAGCCAAGGTAAGCAGTGAATCCGCCACCACCTACAAGCCTCTTATACATCTCCTTCTCCGTGTACTTACCGGAGTAGCAAAGCCTTACCAGTGGTCCTACGGGAAGCCCGCCTGCTCTCTCAGGAGAGAAGGCTCCGTCACCCTCTAAGGCGTTACTTACATCTATGACTCTTCCCTGCTTATGAGCGCCTACCGATACTCCGCCGCCCATGTGAGCCACGATGACATTTATGTCCTCGTACCTCTTGCCATTCTCCTTAGCATAGCGTCTTGCCATAGCCTTCTGATTAAGGGGATGGAAGATTGAGTTCCTCTGTATGTCAGGTATGCCCGATATCCTTGCTACAGGCTGAAGTTCGTCTACCGCAACGGGATCTACGATGAATGAAGGCTTTCCTATCTCGTCTGCTATCTCCCTGGCAAGCACTCCGCCAAGGTTTGAAGCATGCTGTCCCTGAGGCCCTACCTTCAAGTCCTCTATGAGAGCGTCGCTTACCTTATATGTTCCGCCCGGTATAGGCTTCACGAGCCCGCCTCTTCCTACCACCATATCAAGGCTCTTTATATCGAAGTTCTGCTCCTTTAAGCACTCCATTATGATATCCTTCCTGAACTGCTTCTGGTCGAATATCGTGTCATACTTTGATATCTCCTCTACGGAATGACGCAGAGTCTTGTCAAAGAGCATCTCCTCGTCCTCAAAGACTGCTATCTTCGTTGAGGTGCTGCCAGGATTGATTATCAGTGATTTGATTGCCATCTTAATGTCCCCCTTATTTGTTTTGATGAGCTGAAGTAACGGCTGCTAATGCTATCGAGTTTACTTTCGTCTCTGCAGAGTCCGATCTTGATGTAAGTATCGCGGGTGCCTTGGTTCCGGTGAGGATGCAGGCGTTCTTGAACTCCGTCGTATGTACTATGAATTTATATGCGATATTTCCCGCATGTATGTCGGGGAATAAGATCACGTCCGCGTCTCCGACTATCTTCCTGTCCTCCGCATGCTTATGCTTCGCGGCTTCAGGATATATAGCAAGATCAACCGACAGAGGTCCGTCCACTATACAGCCTTTTATCTTGCCCTCGTCATTCATCTTCGTAAGCTCTGCCGCCTCAACTGTCGCAGGCATCTTCTCATTCACGACCTCTACCGCCGCGACCGGAGCGACCTTCGGCATGTCGATACCGCAGGCATTGCATATCTCTACGGTATTCTCTATTATCCCGACCTTCTGCTCAAGCGTGGGATATGGCAGGAAAGCTACGTCCGCAAGGAATAAGAGCTGCGACACACCCTTTATCTCGAAAACGCATACATGAGAAAGCAGCCTCTCCGTGCGAAGCCCTACCTCCTTATCGAGTATGGACTTAAGGAAATCCTTCGTGGAAAGCAGTCCCTTCATATACATATCCGCCTCGCCGTCATGCACTATACGTACTGCCTCATGCGCGGCCTCTATCGGATCCTTGATGTCGATTATCTCAAATATGGACGGATCTATCTTCAGGTCCCCGCATATCTTCTCTATCTGATCCTTGTCCCCGACTAAGATCGAATCCGCTATCTTCCTGTCATGCGCCATCGCTACAGCTTCGATTACCTCATCATCATTCGCCGCAGCCACCGACAGCTTCTTCGTCGGAAACTCATTTACCTTGTTCAGCAGATCACTGAAATTCTTACTCATATTCCCTCTCCTCCGATTGATGCCAGCTTTTATCTGGCTAATTTTTCGGATGCCGATTTTGTAATCTCGCCTACAATACAGGCGAGAACATAATCTGGCTCCTTTTTATCCATACTAATATCCCCGTCACGACAGCGGGCAATCATAAATTGTACCATTTATGTGGGTATCTTGCAATAATGCAAACAGGAGATGACCGAAGTCATCTCCTGCCGGATCTTTGTTTATTTCCATCTGGCGTATAGGACTTTATTTCCTGTGCTGCCTTTATTTATGGCTTTGACTCTAGTCCCTGAGCTGAATTCAGGATCTGTATACCAGCCTACAAACGTGGCGTCCTTCTTAGTCGGATCCTTTAGCACGATCTTCGAGGTCGTAATATTATACGTCTTCGGATTGCCGCTATCATTTGTCCCGCCGTTTAGCCTATAAGTAATCCTATACGTAATGGGGGTCCATTTTGCGTATAATGTGTACGGCTTTCTGGTGGAACTTTTTATTTTTCTTATTCTCTTTTTTAGAGCCGAATCCGTATACCAACCACCAAATTTATAACCTGTTCTTTCAGGATCCTTCAATTCTATGGTACCGCTCTTTATCGTATAATATGAAGGGTTCCCCTTATTCTTTCCGCCATTAAGATAATATTTTATTTTATACTTCTTAAGTGACCACCTTGCGGTCAGAGTATAATTCTTAGCATCTTTGCCCTGAATCTTCTTTATTCTTTCCCCGGAAGAAGTATACCATCCGTCGAAATTATAATCAGCTCTGGTCGGATTCTTCAATGTTATAGTCCTGGTCTTGATCGTATAACTCTTCGGATTTCCTTTTTTGATTTTGCCTCCCCCAAGCTTATAGGTGATCTTATATTTTCTTATCTTCCACTTGGCATATAACGTATAATTTTTCTTGCCTGAAGGCTTGATCTTTTTAATCCGTTTACTATAATCGTCATCAGTATACCAGCCCGAGAAAGTATAACCTGTTCTCGTAGGATTTCTCAGCACAATAGTATCTGCTTTTGCTGTATATGCAGAGGGATTATACTTGCTATTCTTACCACCGTTAGTTTTATACTTAATAGTATATCGCTTTGTCTTCTTCGCACTATAATTCTGAGCTGACTTAGGAGCGACACTCTTCCAGATGGCGGCCCATGTATGGACTCCGTCTTTATTTACCGTGGAATCCGACTTCATGAAATGGTCTAACACACACCCTGAACCGGAGATATCATCAGTGTCATCCGCCATTGAGTCTACGCAGAACCACTGACCATACAGGCGTACCTTATTCCACTCGCGACCGCCGTCACTTGTTATTCCAAAGGCATCTATACCTGCCAGCCTTGCAAGAGCCGTATATGCTTTTGCGTACCCTCCGCTAAGAGTCTTTTTCCTTTTTCCGGAAAAAACACTCATGAGTGACTGATCATATTCATAGTTTCCCTCTGTCCATTTTGCCCATTTAGAAGGAGAATAAGAATAATCCTGATCTATGGAAACCCTCTTGCACAGAAGCTTCTGAGCCGTCAAGGCTTTGTTGTATTCATTAGAGCCCTTGTTTACTGAAGTCGAAAGAGACTTAAGATTCTTCGCGATCTCTTCCGCCTTTGCCTTCATCTTATCAGGAGTGCTCGCATCAGGCAGGAATGTCACGGACATACTGTTGCTCTGTCCGGTCCCTCCATATAAATTAATCTTCGTCGATAAGAAGAATGCCTGCGGATTATCAAAGTAATATATATCATACACCTTCTGCATCTGATCAAAGTTAAGCTTGCCTGCCGGTATATACGCAGTCATGGGCTCTCCTCCGACACCTTTTGTACATTTCGCTCCATAGTATAGGTACTGTATCACTCGTTTGTCGATGTTGTTGTAAAACCGTCTCTCATCTGCCGAGAGCTTTTTATATAAATAATTATCAGGAGTAGGACCTATTCCCTTGAGAGTGCTGTAAGCCGATCCTGAGATATTCATATTTGCCGTATTCGCCGCAGTAACGCTTATCACCTCGTCAGCCATGTCGCCGTAAGCTTCTAAAAACGCTTCTGTATCTCCGTCCGTTCCTTGCTCTGTTTCAAGCTGAGGCATGAGAGAATTCGGACTAAGCAAGCTTACCGTCATCCCGTCTTCATTTTCCACAGTGGCATCTTCAAAATATATCTCCATGATAAGCTTAGCCACCTCATCATCATCTAGATCAGCCAGGACCGACACATCATCTATCGCTCCCTTAAAAACAAAAGACGCATAGTTGTCATCATCAAAATCATCCAGACACTCCCATGTGACACTGACTTCTTTTTCTGAACCATCCTCTAAGGTAACCTCCCACTCATCCGGAAGCTTATCTATCGCATCTTCCTCGCTCCCTTTCTGCTCTATACTTATTATGCGCTCCGATACAGGAAGCTCCTCAACACTGCTAACAGCCAATATCTCATCTTCTGATACTTCATTCCCAGATAATAAGTCTCCATCATCTTCTATAACATCGCCAGAAACTGTATCATCATCTTCTGCCTCCTCTGATGGCTCATCAGCCGATATATCATCGTCCGACACCTCATCATCAGATACACTCGTCTCGTCCGTGATCTCATCTCCCTCGCCCGACATTATCTCTGTCCCGGGCTCGATCGACTCCTGCTCTTCATCCACTGACATAACAGCCTCTTCTGCATCACCCGTCGGCTCTGCAAAGGCAGTGTCAATACCGGCACATGATAAGGTCAGACTGAATGCGAGTACCGCAGCCAGCGCCCTCCTAAACCATAGTTTCCGCATGAAACATTCCTCCTTTTGTCTCCATAAAATCTCACAATGCTTTACATAATATTCAAAGTAAACCTTGCACAATATAAACGCAATATATTGCGGCTTAAGTTCACATAAATCCGCATATATGGTAACTCATGCAGTATTATTTTGTCAATTACTATTTTTATGTTAACACAAAATATTGGGGTTGGCCTTATATCGGTCTACATAAAGCATAGGATATTGAATTTCATCGGAAATTCAATAATCTATATAATAAAGAGGCATCAACTTAAAATGTGATAGCCCCTTTAGAAATCATGTCATACCTAACGTAATGCAGTCCGGCTTACTTCTTTGTAACGACTGCTTTTGAGCCTGACCAGGCAGAATAGTACGTTGTCCCGTTTACCTTTCTGTATGTCCTGATCCTTACATAATATCTCTTCTTTCCCATAAGATTGCTTACAGTCCGGGTTACAGTTCCCGGCTTACTGATCGTCACGGTTTTGTTATTACTCGTGAACTTCGAGTTAGTACTGTACTGTATCTGATAACCTGAAACCTGTGTCGCCTGCTTCTTCCATTTTACCGTAAAGCCCTTCGATCTCGCTGAAAGACCATTAAGCGTTGTCGCTTTTGGCTTTATGATAAATGAAAGCTTCCTGGTTCCGCTGTAATAATTCCCCTTAAAGGTTATGGCGACAACCGCTTCGCCGACATTCTTATTACCGGAATAAGCCACCGTATAGTTACCGGCAGCTATGGTCTTGCCGTCCGAACCCTTAACCGTCACGGCAGGCTTTATCGCCTTACCGCTGTATACATATGAAGCGGCAGCCAGCTTAAAGGTCTTAGGGTAATATATCGTCTGGGTCTCTATATCACCGCAATTCTTACAGGTGCGGGTGATCACGCCGTTTTTAGCGCATGTAGCCTTTCGGGTTACCTTTGTGCTCCATTTATGTCCGGTCGCTTTTACTGTACTTCTTTCTACTTTGCCGCAAACAGTACATTCGCGAGCCTTTATCCCTGCGCTCTCGCATGAGGGATAAGTCGTCGTCTCCCATTCACTCCAGCTGTGAGAACCCGTAGCCTCTATCTCCTCAGTCTTTTCCTCCCCGCATTTCTTACAGGTAAATGTCCTGACACCCGGAAGACATGCAGCCTTTGTCGTCACCTTCCCGTCATCCCATTCATGCACGCATCCGGACCATTTTGCATAAAGAACATAGTTTTTTTTATCAGTCCCCTTTATCTCGGATATCGGCTCGTTCGTGCATGCTTCATCCTCATACCATCCCCCGAACACATATCCAGACCGAACGGGATCCTTTAATACTATGGATTCAGTATTCACAGTATAGTTAGAGGGATTTGCGGCATTATTCCTGCCGCCGTTCAGCCGATAATCTATCCTGTACCGTCCGAAGGAAGTGGCTTCACTGTAATCGCTTCCCGAAAGCGGGGACTTGCCTTCCCATCGTGACTGTAATACATGACTCTCTTTTCCCGAACTATCGTATGATAAAAGCGTGGCATCACTCTTCAGAAGATAATTATAAGAGAGATTACTGCTTCCCTGGTCAGCCCATGTTGTGTCCGTAGCATACCAGTCACCGCATACATCCACCTTATTCCACTCATGCGAAGCGCTTGTGACCGAAAAAGAATCCATCCCGACGGTCCTTAGAAGAGCCGTATATGATTTGGAATAGCCTGCACAGACCGTGAGACGTCTGCTTCCCGAAAATACGCTTATAATACTCTGATCATAGCTGATATTACCGGGCCCCCAGTTTTCCTGCTTCTTAGATTCCGCATCCTGATTGTTCACAGCGTCATGATCATAGTCCACATAACCGCACAGCAGCTCGTAGGCCTTCTTTGACTTCGCATATTCCGTTGAACCGCTTATCTCGTCGGATAAATCAAGGATATTTCCGGCTATCTCTTCTGCTTTTGCCTTTATCTCTGCCGGAGTATCGGCATCGGGATAGGCCGCTATGGCAATTTTCCTGCTTCCCTCCTTACCACTTACAATGATAAGATTTGAAAGAAAAAAAGCCTGGGGATTATTCGCGGTATAATACCAGCGCACATCCTTCACCTGCTCTGTTGTCAGGTCTCCTGCTTCAATATATGCGGTGGTCCTGTATGTAATGCCCGATGCAGCCGTATCCGTCATGCTGCCCCCGTAATACAGATAATTCGTAACCCACTTATCTATCTCATTATAAAAAGCCTGTTCATCATCAGTGAGCTGATTATACAGATAATTATCCTTGGTAGGACTTATACTTTGAAAAAGCTCAGTCGCCTTATAAGACAGCTTTGAGTTTTCCAGCTTATTCTCCTGCGTTACCTCTATCACGGCATCCGCGGCTTCACCATAGTCCTCCGTGAAATCACCCGATACCTCTCCGGTTTCCTGCTCTTCCTCAAGATCAGGGATGATGCTGTTAGGACTTAGCACTACCTCATACACCGGTATCTCACAGTCATCCGGAGCATGCTCTTTCTTTATCTCGCTGTCAAAGCAAATCTCCATGATGAGCTTATCTTCTTCATTTTCGCTCACGTTCGAAGATATCTCATCATCTTCTATCCTACCCTGAAATACATAGGATGTATATTCATCGTTATTAAAATCATCCATACACTCCCATGTGACGGAAGCCTCTGTCTCTGTCCCGTCCTCAAGGGTAACGCTCCATGTGTCAGGAAGACTTTGTATCGCCTCCTCTTCTGTGCCTTTTTCTTCTGCTGATATGACTCTGTCCTCTACAGGAGCAGACTCGACTTCCTCAACTGTCAGCTGATCCGCCGCTTCCCCGCTGTACCCTATCGCCTTGTCATCAGTACCGTACGTATCTGCAGGCGAAGCAAGCGCTACACATGAGGTGATCATGCATAGCGCTGCGGCTGCTTTTATCGTCCTGTATATCAGTTTCCGGTATCTCACGAGGAGCTCCTCTTTCTTATCCGTTCATATCATTTCTTTTGCCACCGGGCATATAAGGTATAGTTCTTTCCCAATTTCTTTATGGACGTGACCCTGCTTCCCGCTGTAAACTTCTTGTTCGTATACCATCCGAGGAACTTATATCCGCTCCTCACGGGCTTATACAGCGATACCTTGGAGCCCTTCGCATACTTGAGGGTAAGGTTCTTATACTTCTTGCTCTTATAGGTAACCGTCCCGCTGTTGCATACATATTTGACACTATATTTTTTTGTCGTCTGTTTATTCTTCTGCCATTTGGCGTATAAGGTATAGCTCTTGCCCAGCTTTTTTATGGACGTGACCTTGCTGCTCGCCGTGAACTTCTTGTTCGTATACCATCCGAGGAACTTATATCCGCTCCTCACGGGCTTATACAGCGATACCTTGGAGCCTTTCTTATACTTGAGGGTCAGATTCCTATACTTCTTGCTCTTATAGGTGACCGTCCCGCCGTTGCATACATATTTGACATTATATTTTTTTGTCGTTGCGGTCGTCTTCTTTTTCGGATTCTTTACGTTATAATTGAAGTTCGACTTGGGAACCCTGCCGTTCTGCCAGCTAAACCAATAATGCCCGCCCTTATTCTGATAGCTGTTCATGTAGCTGTCGCTCTTAAGGAAATAATTATACTTACATCCGGCAGATGAATCATCATCGTCCCAGGTGACATCCACACAGTACCAGTAGCCGTAAATATTTACCTTATTCCACTCATGACCTGAGCCGGATACATCGCATGCCTGCAAGCCTGCAAGCCTTGCAAGCGACATGAAGGATTTAGAATATCCTGCGCATACCGTCTGCCTCCTGCTTCCGGAAAATACACTGATTATGCTCTGGCAGTAGTTTATGTTGCCTTCGGTCCAGTTCCTCCAACTGGAACTCGACCCATAATAAGCACCCCAATCATAACTCACCCTCTTAGCGAGGAGATTCTGAGCAAGCTTTGCCTTCTCATAGGCATTTTTTCCTTTGTTTACTTTTTTAGATACTGCATTAAGGTTAGAAGCAATGGTATTCGCTCTCTTCTTTCTTTCCGCCGGAGTGTCTGCATCCGGATAGAAATAGAAACTCATAGTACCGTACCATGTATTATAAGAATAGCCTCTGGCTAAAAAGAACGCCTGAGGGTTATTCTCATAGTACAGAAAATAAACATTTCCTGCCTGAGAACTGGAAAGCTTTCCATAGGATATGTCGGCAGTAGTGGTGTACGAAGAATAATAAACCGGCTTTTTGCCATAATACAGATAATCCGTCACATAGCTGTCGATCCTGTTCCAGAACTTCTTCTCTTCGGAGGTCAGCTTCGAATAAGCGTAATTATTGGATTTCTTAGCACTTATTTTCTTAAATGTGTTATATGCACTTTTTGAAAGAACAGTCTTCTTTGCGGCATTGTAGTCAAGATTGACTTCTATATTGTCGTCTGCACTGTCACCGTAATCTTCCTTATACTCCTCAGAGTGTCCATCGGCTCCCTGCTCCTCTGCAACCTCTGACATGATAGAGTTGGGACTGAGGTTACTGACCACCATAGGCAGCTCGGTGTCCTTCACCTCATCAACAAGATCGCCCGTATCAGGATCGTAGTATTTTATCTGATCCTCGAAGTATATTTCCATGATGAGGATTTCCCTCATATCTTCTTCGGCAATCGCAAAAATTTCCCCATCCTTTATCCTGCCGCGAAATACAAAGGACGTATAGCTGCTGTCACTGAAATCATCCATGCATTCCCAAGTGACCTCAACCTCGGTCTTCGTACCGTCCTCAAGAGTAGCTTTCCATGTGTCGGGAAGCGCTTCTATAGCTTCCTCCTCGGTACCCTTGCTCTCTACATATATGATGCGCTTCGAGGCCGGAAGCCTATCCAATCCGCTCGCAGAAGAAGACCCGTTCCCCGATACTGTATTATCCGATATTGAATCATCAGAAACTGTATTCTCCGATAGAGCATTTTCAGATGCCGTATCAAAAGCCTCAGTCTCTTCTGAAGCTTCGTTCTCCGATACTGCATCCTCTGCGACTGCATTATCCGATACCTGATCTGTCCCGGCATCGTCTGCAACAGTCTCATCCTCCGACACCATATCCTCCGTGCCGGTTTCTGAAGTTCCGGTTGCCGGCGTGGCAAGAGACTCATCCGCATCCTCTGCGACATATGATTCATCCGCATTTACATCTTCATCAACAGATACCGTCTCCGCAGTATATTCAACAGCTTCATTCTCCGTGCTACTTACGGGCTCTGCAAAGGCAGTATTTATATCCGCAGATGAAATGGTCAAAACCAGTGCAAGTACAATTGATACAATATTCCTCAGTTTTCTCCCCCTCATGGCTTTATCCCCTCCTCATTCTGTTTCCAGACTTGCAACCCTCTTCTTATCTCTCCGATAGAAATTAATTTTACTTATTAATAATCTATTCTATTATATTATATATATATAATAAAATCAACATTTTGTGAGTGTTTTCCAGGGTTCTTTCATGAAGGTAGTTTGTTGCCGTATCCCCTACTGGAAAGGAAGCCTTGCGTCCGCTTCGCTCCCGCAAGCCCTCTTATTATAGTTTTTTTCTGACAACATCAAAAAAAAGGGCAAAAAGCCCCTCTGATC
>JAFTAP010000041.1 GCA_017455525.1 Lachnospiraceae bacterium | reverse complement strand
GTTTCTGAACTAATTGTGCAGTATGGTTTTCATATGCTAGGCGGCTGAATGAGCCAATGCGGGCATTGGCGATTGAGGCCAACGCAGCATATGGAAATCATACAAGCAATTAGTTCGAATAAGAATGTGTCAGGACACTAGTCATTGACAAGGAAAAAATCCGAGTTGTTTCCCCCGGACTTTTTCTTCAACTTGAATTTTCTCAAAATATATATTGATGCTGGGGTCAAAAGCCCCTTTGCGTTGTTTATGATGCTCTATGCCAGAAGCATCTCCCGATCCTCGAAAAGCCGGTCCAGCATCTGCTCTTCAAGATGCTCCCTGTATTTCTTCATTCTCTCCTGTCTCTTCTCATCAAGCTTCTGATAGTACTCCTTCCTTTCGATCCTTCTGTCGGAAAGTCTTTGCTCGTACTCCTCCTGCGCAAGCTTTTTATCCATCCTTTTCTGCTCAAGCTCTTTCTTCGTCTGCTGTTCTTCAGCCCGCTTCTTCGCAAGAGCCTCCCTCCGGCTCGCCTTAGACTGCGAATTTCTGCTCTGCCGGGTTTCAGTCGTAGAGATATTCGATACCGTAAGCGTCTGCGTCACTGCCATTCCCGCCTCGTTTCTTTCTGCTTCCCCAGCCTCTCCTATCGCCATATCGACATGCTGTATAGTGCCTGCTCCGCCGCCTGCGCTCTCTCTTAAGAATACTCCGGTAGACCGCACCACGCCGTCTCTTACGTTATCATCTCCGCTCATTGTGAATTCCGTCTCCTGTGAGCCAAGGTATATCGCACCTATATCCGCTTCCTTTAAGCTCATCAGTATATCCTCGCCGTTATCCCCCTTGCACCATACCTTAAGCTTGCTAAATATCTCATCATTCTCATCTATCCAGCCGTTGCCGTCTGAATCATACTCCCTGAGGTCAGCGAAGCCGTCGCCGCTCTTCGTACCGAAAAGCTCGCTGCCGTCATTTATTATTCCGTCGCCGTTCTTATCAAGCGCAAGGAAGCCTGAACCTCTGCCTAGCATGGAAATGTCATCTTCAACGCCGTCAGCGTCTATGTCAAACTTAAACTTCTGATCCCTCACATTCGCCGTATCGCTCCCTACATTCACGATCAACGGATCGCAAAGAGCATTCTGAACAGACGGAATATATATATTCATATATTCCATATAGCTTCTGCTCATCATTATATCCACATTAAAATCAATGACCCTTCCGTCATCGGTTCTCGCCTGTCCGTTCGCATGAAACTGCGTGCTCTCATATTCCTCATATGTCACAAGCTGCTGGGTAAATCCGCCGCCGCCGAAAGCGCCGCCCATTGAAAATCTGCCAAGAAGCATCGACAGGATATTATTCTGCAGATCGTTTGCCAAAGACAATCCCGAACCTGATCCATTAAATGCAGTTCCGCCAACCTTTGAATAGTTATTAAATAAATCCATTCCTGTCATTCCTGCATAGCCGCCCTTATTATACGTATCCAGTCCTCCGGTGCTATATTCCCCCGAACTCAAGGCGCTTCTCGTATCCTCGAAAGCGTTTTTATTTATCGCCCCCCTCGCCTTCGTTCCGCTCTGACTAAAAGCCCTCGCCGCTGACATAGTTACATTGCTTTCCGTAATCCTCATACTCTGCTCCTCCTGAATATGTGAGACGCTTTTAGCGTCCTGCCTACTCGCCGCCGCACCACAAAAAACATCTTATCGACGGCAATCCTTGCCCGACAAGCATAATAGCTTATCAAAATCAAAGCATAGAAAGAGCGCCTGCTTCATATGGCATACACGTAGACGAAGTTTTCAATCCATTGAAACAAGCGCTAATCCTTAGCTTTATTATTTAGTTATTCATTATTTCGGATAGTTTGATGACAAAGTTTACACCGATTGCACGAATAGACGGTTTTATGTCATGAATGGTATTAAAGTACGGCCGGCATAGTCCGCATCAGATCTTTACAAGGACTTCATAAGCCATATCGCAGCCTTATCCCTCGTATTCCTCTCACCGACAGTAAGATAGACCTCTCCGCTCTCCGGCACGTCGGAAAGCCATCCGCATTCTCCCCCGCCGCCCATGCCGGGAATCTTCATGATGATATCATAATAAAAGTATATGTACTTATTCCTCGGAAAATCCTTTGGAAGAGAATCTCTTAACTTTTTAGAATCAATCATAATGCGCCCGTCATCGCATCTGATGAAAGCGCCGGACTCTAGCATTTCATCGGAATCAATATACACCCGTCCATATTCATCCCCGACAGTTATGTCCGGCAGCACCTCATATTTCGGATACGACGCCGACTGTATTAGAAATATGACCGCTGCTATTCCCGCAAATAAAATCGCTGACAGACTTCTTACAAGTTTTTTCTTATAAGGAAGATAATCCCGTATCTTCACGAACCTGTCTTTTATCCCGCTGAAATCCCTGTCTCCTGTAAACATAGCGGGAACACGCACGGAAGCGACGCTGAAATAACTTGCGCTTTTGATTATAAGATTTCCATAGTCCTCATTATCATATCCGCTTCTCTGCATAGTGACTCTGTCACATATCTGCTCCATATCCTCACGAAGCTTCCCTGCGGAAAGCCTTAGCAGCGGATTAATCCATAACAGCGAGGACAGTATCTCCCATGCAAAAAATATCCATAAATGCCCCAGCCTGATATGTGTCTGCTCGTGCATGATGATCAGATTAAGCTCATCTGCCGATAAATCTTCTTTCATTTCTTTAGAGATCATTATCTTCGGAGATAGTAGTCCAAAAGCACACGGAGATACAGGCATATCTGACGCATAAACCTTAACGCCACCGATATATGCCGGTTCTGCCTGCCTGAAAAGCCGCTTCATGTCTGCCATATTCTTGACCAGATATGCAAGAGAAGCGACTATCCCTATTATAAATATTGCCCTGATCCAGGCTATTGATATTGAGATCTCCTGACACATGAGAAACGGGTATGTGAACCACTTATAATTCTTTATTGTCCTGAAATCATAGTATGCCCTGAGTTTTCCGAAAAATGGCACGAATAAAAACAGGCTCCACAACGCGCCCTTAAGAAAAACCGTGTTCCTTAAAATCGTCTTCCTTAAAAGCAGAATAAAGAGTATCACCGGAACAGAGACTATCGCACATCTGCCTAATATGGTCGTATAATAAATCGTAACGAAACCCAGTAATTCCCGATAAAAATTAACCTCGGTCCAAAACCAGATAAGAGTATTATCCATGCTTCTTTCTCTGCTTAAGTATCTTCTCCAGCTCCTTTATCTCCTTATCGGAAAGCTTCGCTCCCTGCAGGAAGGATGCCACCGCTCCCGACTGGCTCCCTCTGTAATATGTATCAATGAAGAGTCTTTTCTTCTCCGCCAGGCATTCCTCCCGATTCTTCTTTGCGAAGTAATGATAAACCCGGCTGTCATGCTCGTCCACCGTATAGCCCACGAGATTCTTCCTTACCAGATGATGAAGCAGCACGCGCTCCGTCCTGTCGCTCATATCATCTATCGCCTGCACCCGCTTCAAAATATCAGATGAGGTTATACCTGCCTCCCCGTCCCAGATCGCCTCCATAAGAAGCCATTCTCTCTCGGTAGGCATTTTCTCCTCTTTCTTCATATCTTTCCTCTCCTACTAAAGCCAATAAACCACAACTTGCATCTTTAAAATTATACAATAAATTTATCGGCATTAACAATTAAATTTTATTAAGCTTTCCTTTACTTTTTTATACCTGCCTCTCGGTATGATGAAGTTCATGCCGTCGTCAAGCGTCAATATATAATTATTCACCGACTTCACATGTCTTAAATTCACGATATAGCTTTTATGGATCCTGACGAATCCTGATGGCGACAATATCCCCTCTATCTCCCCCAGCGGCTTATATATGCTGTAAGTTTCGTCCTCCGTATGAAATACTATCCTATGCCTGTAGGACTCTACATATACGATATCATCAGTCTGTAACCGTATAGTCCCCTCTACGAACGGCAATATGATCTCTCCCATCCGTTCTCTCTCCCCTCTTTATTTCGAAATTATAAACGCAAAAAAGACATCCCCCCAACGGGCTTTTCAATCCATTGAAAAAGATGCCATCCTTAGCTATTTTATTTATCGGCTCCAAACGAATCCCACTTTATAGGAACTGCCCCAAAAGCCGTTAATAATGCCCCATCAGGAGAAAATCGTATTCTGCCTCCTGTACTGCTCCGTGTCCTTGACGGCAAGCTCCTTCTCTACCTGCTTTAATTCCTTCTCGTATTCCCTGCGGCGCTCCGTGCTGTATTCAGAGTTTATCTTCTGCTTCAGGCTGTCGCGCTTCGACTTCAGCTCCTTTACTTCCTGGTCTACCTTGTCCGTGTTCGCCGTGGTCTTGCTTGAAATAGCGCTGTTATCAGACGTGCTGCTTGTCTTCTTGCCGGTCGCCTCGTCAACCTTGTCTTTGATCGAGGCATAGTCAGAGAGCGAGAATGATGAATTCGTACTTGATGATACCCCGCCGAAAATTGATGAAATGTCTGTTCCCATAAATAAATTCCTCCTTGAAGTTTTATTGTTAAGTTTAATTAACCATCCGTGTATTCTTTTACTTAAATGGTCGAAAGCTTTCAGTAATTGTATGGCTGCAAGCGGTGACGCCTGCCTCTTAAAACTAATTTAATTGCTACACGCTTGCGTCTATCATCTGCCCTTCTGTTTCCTGTGGCACAGCGTCAGTCGCAACCGGTATGTCCGCTCCGTCAAAAGCCATGACCACGCCGCTATCCGCAAATGCCGAGGCGCCGCCCTTGCTATTACTGTCCTTCTCTGCCTGCAAGCGGTCAAAGAGAGCTTTTAAATATTTAAGATCCGCCTTAAGTATATCCCTCTGCTCCTCTGAACGGTGCTTCGCCTTGAGCTCTTCCAAGTCCCTCGGCTCCATTTCTCCCGACATAACCTTAGACAGCGCATCCAATTCCTCGTCAAATTTCGCCGTCTCTTCTGCCTTTTCCATCATCTCCTCCATATCAAGTTCAAGCTTCTCCATCAGGGCTTCAAACTCTTCCTGTTCAAGCTTCTGCTCTTTCTCATCGGCTTCCGCCTCCTCCACAGGATTCTCCTGCTCATCTGCGACAGGCTCATCCTTCATCTTCTGCTCGGCAGCCTCCTCTATTTTCAAGTGCTTCTGCTTCTTCCTGCACGCCCTGAGCACTTCCTCTGCATGCAGTATCGCCCTTGCGACTTCCTCTTCATCATATTCACTGCTCTTTGCCCTCTTATACAGAAGATTGAGCTTCACACCTATAGACATAGCGACCTGCTCTGCCTTAGTTGAGGTCTTTGCATCTAACACCTTGGCCGATATCTGCTTGAAGCTATAATCCAGCTTGCGCTTCTTCCCCTTATTAGACACGGACTTGGTCGTGGTTATAGTCCCCACATAAGATCCATCTAGTCTCGTAAGCCTTATAGCCCTCTTCTCCGTATTCCCACACCTCGTCACAGTCACATCGTTATTCATAATCCTCGCACCGCCCAAAACCGTTAACAATCGTTATCCTATTCTATATATCGGCTTATTCTCGTTAATAATTAACCCATGTTAACATTGTTTTTAAAATTTTTGAAGATTAAAATACTCTAGCTGTTTGACCGCAAGTACTTGACGCACGTAAAGCAATAAAAGGCTCCCTGATGTCATTGTACCGACTGACATCAGGGATCTGCCTTATGATGAGCTTGTCTTATTGCGCGGCATGAAATCAAATTATTTCGTCGTCAGACTTGTCCCTATCAGTATGCGCCGTATAGGCTTTATTAATTCTATCCGTTTGGATTTCTGAGTCAGTTTCTGTGTCAGCCTCTGTCTTGGCTTCATCGGCGGACTTAATATTTTCTCCGCTCTTTGCGTCTTCTACTTCTTTTTTTGCCTTCTGTGCCATGTTATCTATCTGTATCGCCTTGACTATAAGGACAGCGATGGTCACGGGCTTGGCATACCTAACGCCCTATCTATCTGTGACAGATATCTTGGAACACTGGAATATGCACAAGACGAGGATAATATCTCTGCTATCGCGATGATGCAGTATTTGAAATAGCCGCAATTGTGTTTATTATACAATCGGCAGCAAGCGTCGGTCTTGAAATATTCTCACGCCTCATTCAGCCATACACGCATCTCGTTCCTGCCCCTGTTTGCCCATGCATAGTATGGTATCATCCTTATCTTCTGCTCCTTGCTCTTTCTTTCTTTGCTGGATGAATATAAGGGCTTATCACTATCCGCCATGTATCTGATACCGCAGGCTTCGATCACACCTACTCCGCCGAGAAGGTCAGCCTGCCACTCATAGTCAAGCTCTGCTTCCTCCGGCAAATAAACACAATGCAGATCGTCTCCATTATCCACGCCCTCAATGCAATAAACCTGCGGTCCTCTGCTTATGGCGACCTTGCCTATATCTTCGGATACTTTAGGGTTCGCATACCACCTTTTAGGCTTTATTTCCATTTCAAGCCCTATCTCATGCGTGCCTTTTCCTACCTTAATATACCAATAGCCCTTATCTTTTGTTATTTTCTGCTCCTGTCCGTCGAATGAACCGCTGTATGCATCGCACCAGTTCGGTATCCTTATAGCTATGCTGATATCTTCGTTGCTTTCGTTCACCACCGAAACCTCAATTTTCCCGCTTCCGGGATAATCCGTTTCCTGCCTGACAGACACTCGCCCGCTGCCATTGTCATATTCCATAGCAGATTTGATAAAGAGATTTATCAGTATTTCGTTTTCATTTACTGTATAAATATATCGGTCAAGGGATGCGATCATTCTCGCAAGATTCGGCGGACAGCACGCACAGCCAAGCCATTCCGGACGGATTATCTTGACATGGCTTTTAGTCGGATCTTTTTCTGACTTCTCCGGTACGGCTTCTAATGGATTCACATAGAAGAAATGCTTTCCGTCAAGTGCCATGCCAGAAAGTGCCGTGTTATATAACGCCCTTTCCATTATATCCGCATACTCCGCATCAGCCTCAAGCCTCAGCATCTGTCTTGCAAAGAATATCAGACCTATGGATGCGCAGGTCTCACAGTACATCGTGTCATTCGGAAGGTCATAATCCAGCGTAAACGCTTCGCCTATTACGGTAGAGCCGATGCCACCTGTGATATACATTCTCTTATCTACTATATTTCTCCATAGTCTCCTGCAAGCGTCTTCCAACTTCTTGTCCTTCGTCGTTGCCGCAAGATCCGCCAGAGCCGTACAAAGGTACACTACTCTTACCGCATGCCCCTCTGCCGTATCCTGCTTTTCTACAGGAAGATGTGCCTGAAAGTATTCATTCGGAGCCTTGTCCAGTCCTGCGATAACAGGCTCTCCGCCGTCTGCTTTTCTCTGCTTTGCAAATAAATCCGGATCCTTCCCTCGCTCACGCAGGAAGTATTCGGCAGTCCTCATATATTTTTCATTATCGGTTAAATGATACAGACGCATGAGTCCGATCTCTATCTCCTCATGGCCATCTACGTCATGCAGCTTCCCTTCTCCCTCTCCAAATGTGTCAAAGATATGATCCGCCAGCTTCCTTGCCGTACTCAGAACTTTTTCATTTGATGTGGCTTCATAGTATGCGACTGCCGCCTCAATGAAATGCCCTGCGCAATATAGCTCATGGCTTTCTGCCAGTCGCTTATATTTGCGTGACGGCTCCTTTATCGTGAAATAAGTGTTAAGATATCCATCCGCTTCCTGTGCTTCTGAGATCAGGTCTACCACGCTGTCCGCTGTCTTTTTCAGCTCATCGTCCCATGCGTATTTAAGCGAATAAGCCACGGCTTCAAGCCACTTGTAGACATCGCTGTCCTGAAATACCCAGCCGTAATGCTCGCCTTTACTCCTGCCTGCCGCTATCTTGAAATTCTCAATAGCGTGGCTTTTTTCACTCGGAATAGAATCATCATCCCGCTCCTTTTCGATATTTATATCAATGGCGTCATTAAGCACGTCCCACTGATACGGAATCATCTCCGCCCTCACAAGCTCACGGTATTTATTCCAAAAAGCATCATTCACTGTAACCCTGATATCCATGTCACGCCTCCGCACGAATGTATTTCAATACCCTATAACACCTTACCACGTTTTCATAAACCTGTCATTGGCTTTTAACCCATAAATCGAGCAGACAAAAGGAGAGCCGCCTGCCATTGCTGACAGACGGCTTTAACTTTATGAAGAGTCACCCCATTAAGGGATGTACCCGCCTTGAATGATCAATACACGTCCTTCCATTCATCAATATTAGAAGGATCGAAGCGGAAAGGAGGCCCAAGTATTATCTCTGTGCCGCCGTCAGCCGCATCTACTATCGTGTATTCGCCCATGTCGCCGGCCGTGAATTTCTCACCCGACGCACCTGTGATATCGCCGTTGGCAAGTGCTATGGAGGTGTATGCGCCAAGCCTTCCGACATCTATCGGATTCCAGAGGAACATATAAGGACATGAATGCGCATCGTCATCTCCTATATACTCTGCCATCTCGGATGGAAGACCAAGTCCTGTAAGCTTTACCGGTGACTGCTGATCCTGAAGCACCTTTGCCGCTGCGGCGATACCTACCGTCGTAGGAGCGCAGATAACCTTAAGGTCAGGATAGTTCTGAAGCAGAGCCTGAGTCTGATCCGTAGATTTCTGCGGCTCATCATCCCCGTATGCCACCTCTACAAGATTAAGATTTGCATATTTGCTGTCGCTCTCCATGAGCTTCTTCATGGAATCAATCCATGCGTTCTGATTTGCTGCCTGAGACGTAGCAGAAAGGATAGCCCAATCGCCCTCTCCGCCTGCGAGGTCATAAACCGCATCCATGAGAGCCAGTCCTATCTCATCCGTACCTGCCTGATTTACGAAAGTGGCGCGGCTGTCCTTATTCACCTTAGAATCAAGACATGAAACTTTTATTCCCTGGTTCATTGCATCAGTGAGGGCAGACTGTAATGCATTCTCATCATTTCCTGCTATGCAGATCGCATCTACTCCCTGTGAGATAAGCGACTGTATAACAGATATCTGGGCATCAGGCGTAGCTGCCTCAGGATGCTGTACAACGCAGGTGTATCCCGCGCCTTCTATTGCCTCCTGAAAGCCTGAGGCTTCCTTCTCATTGTAGGGGTTTCCTGCTGACTTCGTTACGATAGCGAATGTCTTTGTTCCTGACGCATCAGATGCCGCAGCCTCTGCAGCAGGTGCTTCAGCTTCCGCCTCTTCCCCGGAGTTATCAGCTTCAGTAGCCGGTGCGGCATCCGCGGCAGGTGCCGGCGCATCCGCGGCGCTCTGTCCGCAACCTGCTAAAAGAGTTGCGATCATAGCAGTTGACAGTATCAGTCCTAATAGTTTCTTTTTCACTTTTTTGCCTCCTTTTTGTTTTTAATTTATTCATAAAGCCTTAACACAGGCTCTATATCGTTTTCATCAGAAAATGGCATATGGAATATCAAGAAGCATAGCCGTTTTCTTAAAAAGCTCCGCATTGTGTCCGACAGAAAGTGCAAGGTGATGCGTGGGAGCTTCCACAAACCATCTATCCATGTACTCTGCCGGCGGAACACTGAATCTGATATGAGTCGAAGTGTTTCCGTTTAATAATATCGGAGCTTCTATTGCTTCTCCCTCACTTATATTGAATTTCAGTCTTCCGTCTACCGTCTGCGTGACTCCCAGCGTTGTTACCTCTCCCGCTCTTACCTTTGCTTCTACTGATACGCCGCTTCCTCTCTTTCCATGATATACCCCCATGCCGCGCAGGATGGGCTTCTGCTTAGATATTGCGATATGGAAAGGTCCATCATGTCCGAGTATCATAGTGTTGCGGTTGAAGTCGCCTGCCACTATCTCACAGAAGCTCCCGCCTTTTCCGGCTATATCCGCTATCTTCATAGCAAGAGCCGTCTTGATATCTCCCTCTCCGGCGCACGATATCCCTCTTGCGTTTAGCAAGGAGAAGCCTACAATAAAGCCGCTCTGCACCTCTTCAAAGTGGTCGTTGTTTCCATGATAGTAATAAGAAACGCTGTCCAGATCACGGTCTCTCACCATTTTTTCCTGTGCCACGGCGACCTTGGCGGACCATTTAAGCTGTTCATCTGTAGGAGCTTTGGCTATCGGATCCGAGGGAGAATCACCGGATATTTCAAAGAATGAATTGATCATGTCCAGCATCTGCTTCTCTTCCTGATCCGTCACTGATTTAAGATATGCGTCAAGATCGCTCATCTCAAGTATTTCCACGTCAATCCCGCTCTGTGACTGCAGCATCGTAAGGTCTGAATACATATCCAACATGCCGCTGTAATATCCGCCGAGAAAGCCGAACCTTGCATGCTGCAGAGTTCTTTTTATAGAGGCCGCCATACACCATTCCTCTATCTCCTTCCATGCCTTGACAGCCTCTGCTCTATCCGCAGTCACTTCATCCGCCTTGGCAAAATCCGGCGTATAGTCAAGTCCAAGAAGTCCGTTTACCGCTCTGAAAGCTATTCCCGCCCTGTTGAATGCATTGGATATCTCAGGAATGGAGCAGCCTACACACTGCGCAAGCCATCGATCCGTACCTGTGCTCTCATACGACATCTCAGGAGTAGGCTGTAAATTAAGAATGACAGCAGGAGCCTTACATATCTGATGAACCGGAAGTACGCTTGCGCTTGTATAATAGGTCGCAGCGTGTGAAAACACGATATCTACGTTGTTGTTATTAAAATACTCACCTGCTTTCCGACCCGTGATCTCATCGTCAACCATACCGAAGTTAAAAACCTCGCCAAACTCACTCAGGCGTTTTTCTATAAAGCTGTTGTAACCCTTAAGGCAATCCAACAGACCTTCAAACTGTCCCCAGTATGTTTTAAGCCCTGCGCTGTATAATCCTATCCTTGCCTTCTTCGGTTCTTTAATCTTATTCTGAATATCCATAGCCTCATATCCTCTCTTGAATTATGCTTTTTTGCTATGTAGTTATTTGTTGTTTTATTTAGATTATATCTATGCTAAAATCAAAACGAAATATAATATATTGCTTCAAAATATCACTTTATTGCTCTAATAATATGGAGGCCTTATGTTTTATAATTCAAAACCCGGATATCTCGAGCGGGCGGACTACTCATGGAGCAGTGATTCCATCCGCTTTATCAATACGCCCTCGCTTTCCGCCCGACGGACTTTTTTCTATGTCCAGGAAGCAGGATATTTCAAGACCGAACCGCCTTACTTTACCGAGCGCGCTAATCTGAAAAGCTTTCTGGTGTTTTATACTCTTTCCGGAGAAGGACGGCTTGATTACGCAAATGAGAGCCATATATTAAAACCCGGTAGCGCTGCTTTTATAAACTGCATAGATCATCATTACTATGAATGTAATAAGAATAATTCGTGGGAATTCTTATGGCTTCATTTTAATGGGCCTTCTGCGCTGGGTTATTATGAAGAATTTGCCAAAAACGGATTTCATATCCTTAACAATGATGAATGCAAGCCGGTTGAACAGACAATGCGCTCGATCCTGTCCTTACTTCAGGCGCAGAATACAAACACGGAAATCCTCGTATCAAATCATATCGTGAATCTTCTTACCACATTGCTTACGGCGGATAATTATGAAGCTTCTGATACATACCCTATGCCGGATTATCTTCGTGAAGTTATTAAGATAATAGAGAATCGTTTCACGGAAGACCTGAACCTCGATTATCTCTCAAAGGAATCGGGCATCAGCAAGTTCCATCTTTCGCGTATGTTTAAGAATCATATGGGAATAACCATAAAAGAATATATATTATTAAAAAGGATAAACTATGCTAAAGAGCTTCTGAGATACACCGATAAGACCGTGGATGAGGTAGGATATCTTTGCGGATTCAATCATGCAAGTCATTTCATAAATATGTTTAAATCCTATGAGGGCAGCACTCCAAACAGCTTCCGTACAGAGTGGACTTAAGAATAATTTATTGAACCAAATCCACTCCTGATTCGTCTTATAATCAGATGCATCGAATAAAAAGCTCCTTATGAGACGCTCAAGGATAGCGTCTCATAACCCGCTAGCGGGTACGCTCCTACGGAGCTAGGAAAATACGAATTCGAAACTGCCGATGCAGTTTCAAATTCTTAGAAAGGAAGAACATGGAAGACGCTGTACTGGTCGGCGGGCTCCTTGCCGGAGAGAAGTCTTCGTTCGACCATATATATGAAAAATACAGCCCCGAGCTATACCGCACCGCCTATCTTATTCTGCGAAATAAGACCGATGCGGAGGACGCAACACAGGATGCCTTCGTCACATTATGGCAGAAAGCAGGCTCAATAAAAAAGCCTGAAAGTCTGCGATACTGGCTCTTAAAATGTGTGAGCGGAAAGTCAAAGGATATACTACGGAAGAGAAGAAAGGAATATCCCGATGAGGATATCATAAATCTTTCAGAGACGCACTCGGGGGCGAAATAAGAGAGGCTCTTATAGAATCAGCCGAGGGTATTGCTCCATCTGATTTCATAAAGGGCAGGATCAATCAGTTCAAAGGAGTTGGCGTGCATTATACCAAAGACGGTGAGCCTGATATCGATGTCTCGGTTGAGCCTGTAGTCGGCAATGATGAAGCCCCCTCTGACCCCCCGATATCCGAGCGGGAGATCGCAGACGGCATAACTGCTTATTATGATTCCCATGAGATGCTCATAGTTTCTCCCGGCTATGAAGTATCCGAGGAAGACAGAAAGAGAGAGCAGGAAGATCCGAAGTTCTGGATATCGGAGGGTTCAGATGAGGTCGAGCATAATATATGCACTGATGTAAGTTTCATAATGAACGGACAGAAATACCTCATCATGGGCTTCAACTTAAATCTCACTCCCGACGAGATGTTCGACATGGCTTCGGAAATCGCTAACCGCTAACCCACTATTACAAGTTCTGTCTTATTATCGGGGCTGTCATTCGGCAGCCCTCTTTGCTACTCTTACTCCTTTAATGTATCATATATACCATGATCAAAGAGAAATTGCATGATGCGCTTAATGATATATTCGTGGGGATTATTATTGCCCTTATTTCGATCCCCATCTCCATGGGCTATGCTTCTGTCGCAGGGCTTCCTGTTGTATACGGTCTTTATGGTAGCGTGCTTCCTATCATCATATTCGGGCTGGTCTCTTCGTCACCGGGATTTGTTTTCGGAGTGGACGCAGCGCCGGCTGCTTTAGTTGCGGGAATGCTCGTTGCGCTTGAAATAAATTCAGGTTCTTATGAAGCAGTACATATCATACCGATAGTTACATTTATTGTCGCTATCCTGCTTCTGATCTATTATCTGCTCAGGGCTGACCGCCTTATGAAATTTATATCCCAGGCAGTAATGGGCGGCTTCGTCACGGGAATCGGCTGCACTATAATCCTCATGCAGGTGCCTAAGCTTTTTGGCGGCTCGGCGTCTACGGGAGAGGTTATAGAGCTTGTACAGCATATCATTCATGAAGTACTGGAGGGCTTTAACATTCCGTCTTTTATTCTGGGTATAGTCACGATAGCTGTTATCCTTATTGTAAAGCACTTTCGTCCTCGCTTTCCTATCCAGCCTGTCATGATGCTGCCTGGCATTTTGCTTGCTTATTTTACGGATATAGAAAGCATGGGCATTGCTACTCTGCCCGCTGTAAGAAGCGGTCTGCCGCTGCCGTCAATTCCTGACTTCAAGGCTGTAATTCATTATATGCCGGATATCATACTTCCCAGCGTTGTGATATCGGTAGTGATATTATCAGAGACTTTGCTTGCGACAGAGAATCTCGCATTGAAGCAGGATAGGGAAATAAGTGAGCGACGGGAAATTCTCGCTTATTCGCTTGGAAACTTCTCGGCAGCAGCCTTCGGCGTATGTCCTGTAAACGGAAGCATATCAAGGACAGGAATCGCTGCGCAGTTCAAAGCTAAAGGGAGGCTCATGCCTCTTTCCGCGGGACTTTTCATGCTTCTAATCCTACTCTATGGCACCGGAAGCATCACATATCTGCCTGTGCCGATGCTCACGGGCATCGTAATAGCTTCCCTGATAGGCACTTTGGAGTTCGATCTTGCGAAACGATACCGCAAGACTGATAAAACAGAGTATCTTGTCTTCTATACGGCGTTCGCTTCCGTGCTGCTTTTCGGGACTATATACGGCGTGGTGATAGGCGTCCTGCTTTCACAGATAATCTTTATCAGCAGGCAGGCAAAGCCCAGTACTGCTTTCTTAGGAAAGATAGAGGGCGTGGAAGGCTTTCATTCCATGAAAGGACATCCGGATCTTGTGAAGCCGATAGAGGAAGTGGTGATTTACCGATTTACCGGTCCGCTTTTTTATGCGAATATAGATCAGTTCGTGGCTGAACTAAAGACCGGCGTACAAAGTGACACAAAGGTTGTCATTGTGGACGCAAGCGGTATCGGCAGCATAGACATGAGCGCGTCGGAAAGACTTATGTATATTTATCATCGCTTGAAAAGAAAGGATATAGCCTTTTATTTCGCAGGCCATGTGCGGGAAGTCACCGAGCACATAAAGGGTTACGGCTGCGGTGAGCTAATCTCCGAGGGCGTCGTGCAATACAGTGTTGAAGATGCTTTAAGAACATCCGGGGTTCTTTTATCCCATATATAAAGATATCCCGCCCTTTCCTCTTCTTTTCTCATCATAAAGAGCCTTGTCCGCCATTCCTACAAGTTCCTTCATATCAAGCGGATCGGCTGCGTCCTCTATATTGGCACAGCCTATGCTTACCGTGACGGATACTCCGGCTTCAACTTTCATGCGGGCTATCTTGCTTGAAAGAATCTCAAGCCTCTCCCTGCAATTTTCTAAGTTGCCGGGGATTATCCCTACGAATTCGTCACCACCCCAACGGCATACCTGGTTCTCGTATCTGACAGCGGAAAGTATCTGTTTTGAAACTGCCTTGATTACTGCATCTCCTACATTGTGTCCCATAGTGTCATTTATCTTCTTGAAATTATCAATGTCCAATATGAATATTATTCCATGTGCATAATCACTTCTCCAATAGTTCCGCTGCCACCACGCTATCAGATTATCCCTGTTTCCAAGTCCTGTCAGCTTATCTGCGGACGCATGCATGAAGTTTCTCCACAGTCCTATGCGTGTATCGCCCGAAGCATATACAAGCACGATGGAGCTCCCGTCACCTTCATTCTCCCCACACGAAGGTATGACCATCTCATCGCCATCATGCATGGTTACGCTCTGCCCTGCTTTAAGAACCCTCCTGCCATATATAATCCCATTAGTAGTAGGACAAGCCGTGAACACGGTTCTTCCGGCTTTCGTATCAAAGATGCCATGTCTTCTGGATACGAATCTGTTCGGTATAGAGATCTCGGGTTCATTTCCCGTGGATGGCCGTCCGACCAGCTGATGTCCTTCAACCCTGTGCTCCGTGATTATCCGCCCCTGACATACGAAAAGCCGGGGGATGTTCTTATTCTCTCTTTTCGCTGTTCCTTCAGACTGTCTGTTATTCTCCAGTATCTCTGTTCTGTCATCGCTAAACATATCTACCCTCCTGATTCCATTAAAATAATGCCACCTTTTGTTGGATAATTCAGATTAAACCTGCTTGCTGCAATAAAAGTATACAAACCCTCTGTTAACTAATCGGGTAAACAAAAACGTATTTCTGCAATGAAGAATTGCGAACTTCTTATAAAATCCAGAACAACCTAAAGATTCAATCAACGATTTCAAGATACCACATTTTATAAGATCTGTCATTTAACTTATAGTTTAACGAAATAGGTATTTGTCTTAAGGATCATTTACCCGTAAGCATAAAGCGCAGATTGTCATGTTGCCGGGAAAAGATCCGTTATTCGAATATAGTATGTTTTCAATCGATCCAGTTTTTTCGCTTGACCGTCTTCTATAATATCAGGGATGAATTCTATATGAAAATCAGGGGTCGTTTTATTCATTATTATATCTGACACGCATGCTCCATATAGCTCCATGAGGGCAAGCATTTCGTCCGCCGCAGGATAGGACAATCCCCTTTCGTGCTTGTATACAGCCTGCACCGTGCCGAGACCAAGGTATTCCCTGATGTCATCCACAGAGTACCCTGCTTTCAGCCGTAGCCTTTTCAAGTTCCTGCCTATGATTTTAGCGTCATAATCAGACCGTACCTTCAGTTTAGCCATTAAAACATTCCTTTAGAAAACTAAATAAGCATATGCCGTCGTTACAAAGATATTAAAGAAATCAGAAGTTTACTGAATTCATAGTGACGCAGATTCTAGCACGTTCGAAAACAAAAAGCAAATGAGATATTTTAACAGGCGTTTGTGCTTTTTGAATTGATTTTTTCGCATAAAAGCATTATTATCCTCTACTAGAGAGGAGAGACAGTGAATTTTAACATCGAATTCCAGTGCGCAGGGCTGGTAATACTTATCATCATCCTGGCGCTCTTTACCAGGACTAAGAGGCTTAAGGATACCAACAGCAGGTTATTCTTTTTCACCTTGCTATGTTGTTTTCTGTGCGAAGTCCTTGATATCGGAAGTATTATAGCCATCTATTATTCCACGCACAGGGGCTTGTCATCTGATATCACGGATATCGTGTGCAAGCTGTATCTGATGTCCCTTGTTCTCCAAGGGTATCAGGGCTTTTTGTACGCATCCTCTGAAATGCTGGCATCCAAGAAACAGGCATGGCTCCGCTGGCTATACCGAGGCGTTTTCGCTATTGGCGAGGTCATGATTCTTATCAGCGAGATAGACTTCTTAATGGAAGAAAGGATAGTCTATTCCTTCGGACCATCCACACTATGGACATATGCGGTAGCAGTGATTCTTATTTTCTCGACTATAGTGATGGCGCTTGTAGGGCGGGCTTCGATACCGCTGCGCAGGAGGAGAGCTATGCTTGTATGGCAGGGTTGTTGGCTTGTTGCAGCAATACTGCAGTTCGTGTTTCCGAGGCTTTTGCTCGTAGGCTTCGCTGCCGCCGCAGGTATGGTTATCCTGTACTCTGAGCTTGAAAATCCGAATGAATACCTGGACAGGGAAACGGGATGCTTCACCAGAAGCGCGATGACGCTTCTTTTGAGGGATAAATATATTCACAGCGAGCCTTTTGCCATGTTCTTCGTTCGTATCGGATATTTGATCAACACAGATTATGAGCTTGAGAAGAATGCGACGCTGCGGAGCGCCAATGCGATCTTAGGACTTGGAAAGGAACCGGTTTTTTATCTCGATGAAGGAAAGTTCGCAGTGCTTTACGAGGACGGAGAAACCATGGAGGCGAAGCGCCTGATACTGGACGAGATGGCAAGTAAGGTAACGGACGTGCCGGCAGAGGGAAAATACATTGCCATCCCGGACGGCTCTGTTTTTCAGAATGCCGAGGAGCTGCTGCATTTTATTCACACCTATGAAAATGATGACGCAGTCCTGATTACGGCTAATGAGGCAGCCGTGCTTCGTTTGAGAAAAGACATCCAGGTACATGATATGATAGAAGCAGCGATGAAAGAGGATCGGATCGAAGTATTTTATCAGCCCTTCTTTGATGTCACGAAGAAAAAATTCACTGTCGCGGAAGCTCTTGTCAGGATGCGGGATTCAGAGGGGAATCTTATCCCGCCGGGTGAATTTATCCCGGTGGCTGAGAGAAGCGGGCAGATCAGGGAGCTCGGAATCCGGATATTTGAAAAGGTGTGCGTATTTTTGGAGACAGGCAGGGCGCAGGCTCTTGGACTAGAATACATGGAAGTCAACTTGAGCGCAGTCCAGTTCGATCATGAAAATCCGGCAAGGTTCGTACAAACGATCATGAAGGAGCATGAAATCAGACCGGAATGGATCAATCTTGAAATCACTGAAACCGCTGAGGCTGATGTCAGGCATATTCTTCTGAAAAACATGGAGAAGCTGTCTGAGTTCGGAATATCATTCTCGCTGGATGACTTCGGAACCGGACGGGCGAACCTTGATTATTTCGTCAGCATGCCGTTTCATAATGTGAAATTCGATCATTCCTTCACGCAGGGATATTTTAATGATGACAAAATCCATCGTGTCGTGCTTGGCATGGCAAAGGTGATACATGATATGGGCATGCGGATAGTAAGCGAGGGAGTGGAGACAGATGAGCAGCTAAGGGGGATGATAGACCTCGGCGTAGATTATATACAGGGCTTTTGCTTCAGCAGGCCTGTTCCTGAGTATGAATTTCTGGAGTTCCTGAAAAAGAATAACGGAGTACGTATTCAGCCGCAAGTTCAATGACACGATTAAACTGATCTATCGTTTATATTAATGTCACACTATTCCTTCATATAGAAGCTTATCGCCAATATGCACCCGTTTTACGCCCGGCTCCTTATTCTTATTGAAGCTGAAGCTCAGCATATATCCTGTAATCAGACCAAAACGGTTCAAATATTCAATAATCTGTTTTTCACCCCTCTGATTATAACGTTCGCCATGCCAGATCTTCATCTCAATTATGTATCGCTTCCCGTTATAATGAATAACCACATCCATTCGCATGGAGTCTGCCGAGCGGTCTTCGACACTATAGGTGCCCACACCGTTGATGATTGGGGACAAATATGTAAGAAACCTCTCTCTTCCCTCTTCTTCTATGTATTTTTCCTCAGCCTTCTCGTCCATCATATTCCGAACAATCTTCTGAGATGCGATAAACCGTTCCATAATCAACGGGACGTCAAGCTCACCGCCTTTGATGAACTCCGGCTTGTCCTTTATCGCCTCCTTCCTCATTTCCTGAGAGAACCTGCTTTCGCCGACGAAGTATCTGTAGAGCCGCATTTCAAAAATCCTGTTTGCGACAGCCACGGTATTATGGTCATTCACTATGAAACCGTACATCATAAGTTGTTCCTGCTCTTTGTTGTCGGGAAGGTATTCCAGCGTCTCCCCGCGCAGGAGCATATACCCCAGCTGCTCACGCAATCTCTCATATTCTCTTATTTTCCCCATAAGGGAGTCAAAAAGCGTATTTTTCTCTGTGATAATTGTCTTTACCGCCTGTTCCACGCCTTCCGCCGTCCAAGCCTCAGTCAGCGAAGGGAATATCACGGACACGAACTGCTCGTCAATCAGCTGGCAGATGCGGCTAACCAGATACGGATACCCATTCGTATACGCCCGAATTTGCTTGGCAATAATCGCCGTGTCCATCCCTGTGTGATGATCCGCCTCGTACTCATCCAGCATACCTTTTATTCCGGGTTCAGACAGGCTCATGTCGATATCAAAGTCCGCTGCGATATTCCACGGGCTGTTTTCCTTGTGCGCATCCTCCGGTCTGATCTTCGCCTTAAGGTGCTTCACGTCTGTCACTCCGGCAAGGATAACAGATTGGAATGTTTTTGTACCCTTGGTGTCTCTGCTAATATAGTTGTCTCTCAGCTGTCCCAGGAAATCCAGAAATACTTGATTATCAGTTGCAGAGTCTACCTCATCAATGATTAAAACAATCTTCTTATCTTCCTTGCTGCACCAGTCAAGGAGTGTGTCAAAGAGTTCATCTAATTGAGCTTTCTCTTCTTTCCTGGCGATATAATCGTCAAGCTGTCCTCTGATATCGTCCGGTAATACAAGTCCATTCCGGCATTCTCTTTTTATTTTTCTGCAGAATGCTTTGACAAACGCCTGCTCGGATTTGAATCCCTCATTTCCGATCCCTTCAAAGCTTATGCTCACAACCAAATATTCAGCTGACAGAAAGGTTGCCAGAGATGATATCGTCGTCGTTTTCCCGTATTGCCTTGCCCTATTAATGCAAAAATACTTCCCGTCATCCACAAGCTTTTTGATTTCTTTTACTCTCCCGGAGAGATCAACCATGTAGTGCTTTGATGGGATGCATACGGCTGTCGTATTGAATTTCTTCATTATTCAGTCTCTCCTTTGAGTTTTACTCACTGTGTAGCAATATTCATTCGGCGGAGCCGGAAGGTTCACCCCGAATGATTATTCGTTATTATACCATAAGCCTATATTTTAAAGACTTATCATTTATTTTAATGAGGTGTGGCTATTGCAAACTACAGCGTTGCCTCATACAGAAGCTTGTCGCCGATGTGTACCTGCTTCACGCCGGGTTCCTTCTTCTCATTGAAGTTAAAGCTCAGCATATATCCCGTTGTCAGATTGAAGTAATCCAGATATTCGCTGATCTGTTTCTCCCCATCCGCGTTATACCTTGGTCCTCTCCATATCTTCATCTCTATTATGTACTGCTGCCCCAGATAATCCACGATCACATCCGTGCGGGTCTGGTCACGGGTCTGAGCTTCAATGTAGTAGTTGCCTGTCCCGTTGATAATAGGCTTAAGATAAAGCAGGAACTGCTCTCTTCCATCCTTTTCCTTGAATCTGTCCTTAAGCGGTCCGTAAATCTCTGTATATGTCTCAATAAACCGCTGCAGGATAAGTCGCATGTTAAGCCTGCCGTCCTCCACGAACTGATTCTTCGCAAGGTCGCCTGCTCGTGAAAATACATTGCTCTTTAATTCTTCCTCTGACAGGAAGAGATTATAAAGCCTTGTCTCAAAAATTCGATTGGACACTTTTACCGTATCATGATCCTTCCTGATTAAACCATACATCTGCAGCTGAGCTATATCGTCCTGATCCGGATTCCATGCCAGCTTTGATCCTTCCATCAGAATGCTTCGTATTGAGGCTTTCAAATCCGGATAATTGTTCAGGTTCTTTGTCACTGATTGGAATAACGTATTGCTTTCAGCCAGAATCATCTTCACTGCTTCATCTATTCCATACGCCGTCCAAGCTTTGGAAAGGTCAGTCGCTTCGCTAATCTGTTCGTCTATCAGCTGACAGATTCTGCTCACAAGAAAAGGGTAGCCGTTCGTATACGATCTAATTTGCCTGGCAATAACCGCCGTGTCCATCCCTGTGTGATGATCCGCTTCGTATTCATCCAGCATACCTTTTATTCCGTCCTCTGACAGGCTCATGTCTATATCAAAGTCCGCCGCGATATTCCACGGGCTGTTTTCCTTGTGCTCCTCCTCCGGCCTGATCTTTGCCTTAAGGTGCTTCACATCTGTCACCCCAGCCAGGATAACGGATTGGAGGGTCTTGATCCCATCCCTGTCACGGCTGATATAACCATCACGCAGCTGCGCTAAAAAGTCCAGGAACACCTGATTGTTCGTTGCGCTGTCAACTTCATCTATAATGAGAACTATTCCCTGATCGCTGTCCTCGCACCACTCAAGTAATAGATCGAACAGCTCTCCCAGACGTACAACAGGTTCTTTCTCGTTTTTCCAGCTTTTCAGGGAATCCAGCACTCTCTCCGGTATGCCATGATCTATATTCCTTCTGTTCCATGTGAGGCGGCTGAACTCCTGAACAAATTTTTCTTCCGTCTCAAACCCCGAACTCCCGATTCCTTGAAAATCCAAATAGATAACGGTATATTCTTCGCTTAACGTGTTTTTTAATGCAGTTAATGTCGTAGTCTTTCCGTACTGCCTCGCCCTATTAATGCAAAAATATTTTCCGTCATCCACAAGCTTTTTGATTTCTTTTACTCTCCCGGAGAGATCGACCATATAGTGCTTTGATGGGATGCATACGGCCGTCGTGTTGAATTTCTTCATTGTCCAGTCCCTCCTTCAAGCTTTTTTCACTGTGTCGCAATATTCATTCGGCGGAGCCGGAAGGTTCACCCAAACGCCTGCTCATTATTATACCATATACACTGGCAGGTGCATGAATTTTATTTCTGTACACGGCTGGGCAATCAAAACAGCCAAAGGGCTGTTTTGTTATACCATATACACTGGCAGGTGCATGAATTTTATTTCTGTACACGGCTGGGCAATCAAAACAGCCAAAGGGCTGTTTTGTTATACCCGTCTTTCGGATTTAGCACTATAATTCTTTAGGGGTTCGAAGTATACTTTTTTATTTCAAGTCAGC
>JAFTAP010000040.1 GCA_017455525.1 Lachnospiraceae bacterium | reverse complement strand
CCCGAACATGAGGAAGTAGCAATTTGCGTAGCAAATTAGCGGATTCCGAATGGACGGAGCATGGCGAGAGCAGCTTGCTGCGTAGCCATGCGTAAGCATCATAAACAACGCAAAGGGGCTTTTGACCCCAGCATCATAAAATGATAAGGATAAGCGAGGCAGCAATCAGGGTTCTACGACTCGATACCCTTCCATAAATGCTCCAGGTTGTAGAACTCTCTTGCCTCTTTATCAAATATATGGACTATGATATCGCCGTAATCCATTAATATCCAGTTTGACTTATCCCTGACTCTGCCTTCGATATTCTTTGCAGGCTTACCGGCTCTTACCATATATTCATCCACGGCATCTTGAAGGGCATCCATCTGATGAGGATTTCCGGCAGTCGCTATTACAAAGTAATCGGCTATGTTAGAAAGCCCGGATATATCTATAATTGCAATATCCTCTGCTTTCTTATCATCTAAAGCCTTATATATTCCATCCACGTATTCCTTAATTTCATTCATTACTTCTACTCCCATTGAAACGTACAATAAAACTCATAGGTCTTCTGCGTTGCAGGATCTATCGGTGAGTCTTTCTTCTTTCCCAGATAGTTTAATGTATCATGGAGTATCTTTGCAACCGCCTTATCTATATCCATGAAAGCAAGCTTTCTTATCTCCGGCAGGTTCTTCGCCTGATCCCTCCTTGGTTCTATGAAATCTGCAGTGAAAATTATCTTCTGCATAAGGCTCATATCAGGCTCTCCGGTCGTATGTGTCCTGATTGCCGCGATCACATCTTTATCAGAAACGCCGTATTTATGCTCGGCAAGATAGGCTCCAAGCTTAGCATGTATCAAGGCTGAATTTGCCTTCTCAAACTCCGATAACTGAATACCATATTTGTCGCAAAGCTTGAATTTATCATCAGTAGGAATGCACTTGGCACAATCATGCAGAAGCCCCGCCGTGAAAGCATCATTAATATCCGCACCATATCGCATTGCAAGGCAGGAGGCAGTATATGCCACGCCGAGCGTATGCTGATACCTGTCTTTATCGAGAGTCTTCTTCATTTTCCGCTTTAACTCGCTGTTCTTTTCAGTCATCTGTATAATCCGTTCTTCATAATATAATCAGCTACGCTCTCCGGCACATAAGCCCTTACATCCTTGCCTTCTGATACCATGCGTCTTATCATGCTTGAAGATAAATCCGATATCTTTATATCAATCAGCTTTATCGCTGCATTATATCCGGCTTCATATTCCTTTATTTTATGCTGTATCGCATCTTCTGTGCATTCATCATCAAGCCTTACCGCTACAGCTATGACGCAATGCTCAAAAATATAAGCAGGCTCCTTCCATTTATCAAGCATGAAAAGCGTGTCAGACCCTATGATGAAATAATATGTACAATCAGGGTCATTTATATAAAGCTCTTCCAAGGTCTCATAGGTATAGGTGTTGCCACTGCGTTTTATCTCTATGTCAGATACCTCTAGGAATGGAAAAGCCTCTGCAGCAAGTGCGCACATATTGTAGCGTGTTTCAGCCGGAAGCACTCCTGTATCTTTTTTCAGATATGACACTCCGCTTGGCATCAATAGCACCTTGTCAACCTTTAGCTGTTCATAAGCTTGCTTTGCAAGGAGAAGATGCTGATTATGTATGGGGTTGAAGGTTCCGCCCAATATTCCGATGCTTTTTTCACTCATGCAACGTACTCGATATCGTATCTAATTATTGATATGCCTGTAAGCCGTGCTTTCTCAGCGAGGAAGCTCTATCTTTGGCTTTTTCGCCGGTCTGTAAAGCACGAACTTCCTGCCTATCACCTGCACAGGTACAGCTCTTGTCCTTCCTGCTGCCATATCGCAGAGCGTTCTTATATCGTCTTCACAGTTCTTCTGTACGGAAACCTTTATAAGCTCCCTTGCGGCCAGCGCTTCATCAAGCCCCCTTACTATCTCAGGTGTAAGAGACTCTTTTCCAATCTGATATACAGGCTCCATATCCATTGCAAGGCTTCTAAGATATGCTCTTTGTTTTGATGTTATCTGCAAAATGCCACCTCCCATTTAAATAAAGCACGATTGCTCCGCTTCGCTCTCGCAATCGACAATATTCATTCGCAATCCGCTCATTTTGCAATGCAAAATGGCTACTTGCTCATGAATATTTAGGTTTTCTAATGATAATACGAAATTGATTGCAAGCAATCATTTCGATTATCATTGAAAACGCTTTAGGTGAAATATTCAAAGTAGTGCCCGTACATTCTTACGGTATCTCCCTCTTGTATCCCGAGCTTCTTAAGCTCATCCTCTATTCCGTTGTCCTTTATGAATTTTTGGAAGAATAAAAAGCCCTTCTCGGATTTAAGGTTCGTGTATCCCAGCATCTTCTCTATGCGAGGCCCCTCTATGACATATTCCTTATTCTTCGCATCATAGCTTACAGTAAACGGCTCCGATGCGGCTATATTATACTCAGGGAAATATTCCTGCTCGAACCTCGCTCCCTCATCCTTATGTCTTACAACAAGCTCCGATACATAGTATAGAAGCTCCTTCAAGCCTTCTCCTGTCGCTGCGCTTATAGGGAATACCTTTGTCTCACCGTCCTCGTACTTTTCACGAAGCCTCGATATGACAGCGTCTCTTTCATCAGGAGAAAGAATGTTGAGCTTATTCGCCGCTATAGCCTGCGGTCGTTTTGACATATCGGCATTATAGGAAACAAGCTCATGGTCAATATTAGCTATATCTTCTACCGGGTCTCTCTCCTCTGTAGATGCGGCATCCACCACATGAATAAGGACTTTTGTCCTCTCTATATGCCGAAGGAAATCATGCCCCAGACCTACGCCCTCGGCCGCTCCCTCTATAAGCCCCGGAATATCCGCCATTATGAAGCCGGGCGCACCCTCAAGGTCAACTACTCCGAGATTAGGCTCTAAGGTAGTGAAATGATAGTCAGCTATCTTGGGCTTTGCATTGGTCACTCTGGATAGCAGCGTTGATTTCCCAACATTGGGATATCCTACTATGCCGACATCGGCTATGCATTTAAGCTCCAGGGCGATCTGCAGCTCCATAGCATCCCCGCCCGGCTCTGCATACTGCGGTATCTGCATGGTAGCGGTCGCATAGTGCCAGTTACCCTTGCCCCCTTTACCCCCTGTAAGCACGGTAAATCGGAGATTATCACCGGACATATCGGTTATGACCTTGTGGGTATTAGCCTCAAATATAACCGTTCCCTCTGGTACTCTGAGCACGAGGTCTTTTCCGCTCTTGCCCGTGCGCCTGTTGCCTCCGCCTTCTTCTCCGCTCTCTGCCACGTATTTTCGCTTATATCTGAAATCCTGCAGGGTATTCATTCCCTTATCGACCTCAATTATAACATCTCCGCCCCGACCGCCGTCACCGCCGTCCGGACCGCCTGCTGCGACATACTTCTCCCTATGGAAGCTTACGTGCCCGTCTCCGCCTTTTCCTGATTTAATTGTCACCTCTGCGTGATCAGCAAACATGAACTCTCCAAAGCATTATAAAGGCTTTGAACCGCAACAGTCCAAAGCCTTAAACTCAATAAACAAAAACATCAATATAAAACAATGAGTGCAATTACTCTGCTTCTACAGCATATACGCTTGCCTGCTTCCTGTACTTATCCTTCCTCTCAAAACGAAGAACTCCGTCGATAAGTGCATAAAGCGTATCATCACCGCCGCGTCCTACATTCTTGCCGGGATGTATATGCGTGCCCCTCTGCCTGTATAAGATGTTTCCGGCCTTTACGAACTGTCCGTCCGCTCTCTTCGCACCAAGCCTCTTTGACTCGGAATCACGACCGTTCTTCGTGGAGCCGACTCCCTTCTTATGTGCGAAGAACTGAAGATCAAGTGTAAGCATCTTTTACCTCCTTAAGTCCTCTAAGACTCTGTAACCTTTACATATTTGCGTCCATACTGCTCCTCTATGGAAACCATGCCTAGATGGAAGGTACGGAGCAGAAGCTCTGATTTCTCGGTCGGCTTTTCATGAAGCTTCGCTTCAATAAGTCCCTTCTTCCTGTCAATATTCACTATCATTAGTTCATCCGGCAGGAACTCCTCTATCGCATTCAAGGTATTTATCGTAAGCATCGATACTGCCGCACAGATTATGTCGTTCCCTGCTTTATCAAAGAGCGCATGTCCCGATACCTTAAACCCTGTGATATCCTGCGACTTATCCCTCGAAATCGTGACCTCTATCATACACTATGCGTTGATCTTTTCTATCTGAACCTTCGTGTATGCCTGTCTGTGACCGTTCTTCTTGTGATAGCCGGTCTTTCTCTTATAGTGATAGACGATTATCTTCTTGCCTCTTCCCTGCTCTACCACCTTGCCGGTGACGGATGCGGAATCAACAAGAGGGGAACCTACCTTAAGCTTGTCCCCGCCTACCGCTAAAACCTGGTCGAAAGTGACTTCGTTTCCTTCTTCAACGTCAAGCTTTTCCACGCTGATGACGTCGCCTTCGGAAACCTTGTACTGCTTTCCGCCGGTCGCGATAACTGCGTACATATTGGCATTACCTCCTTACTTTACTCGCTGCTTTCGGTGGCATCTTTAATTAAATTAAGACACACTTATACCTATTCATGCGGCACTTGTCCTAAGGGGGTATCAGACGAAGTCTGGTGGATTCCTTAGGACCGGATTTATCAAGTACAATCATCTAAAGCACTCGATAAGTCATACCCGACTATATTAACAATACAAAACCTTAAAGTCAAGCTTTTATTTCAGCTTGAAGTGGCTAACTATCTCTGTCAGAGTGCTTGCCGTGTGCTGCTGGTCGGTTGCAAGCTCCGCTACGGAGTCCACAGCCTCTGCTACGCTGTCAACGGAATTCGTGACATCCGCACTGTGAGACGAGGTTTCCTGTGTGCTCTCGGCTATGTTGGATACGGCGTCATTGACCTCTTGCATGGAGTTCTTGATATTCTCCGTCATATCCTGTATTCGGGTCGCAAGCTCTCCGAATAGCGCGGCATCATCGCCATACTGCTTACCGACAGTGACAAAGTTCTCATAATCAGGAGTAACAGTATCAGTAACGAAATCAAGGAGCTTATTGCTGCCCTCCGACAGATCGCTGAATGCCTCCTGTACGCTCTCAATAGTCTTCTTTATCTCCTCTACTGCCTCATTAGTGTCGGTAGCAAGGTTATTTATCTCAGAAGCAACAACCGCAAAGCCACGTCCAGCCTCGCCTGCTCGGGCGGCTTCTATTGAGGCGTTAAGCGACAGCAGATCTATCTGGCTCGCAATGGAGGCGATCGCATCCGCAAGCGTTGATATCTCACTGACTACCTTTGCCTTCTCATTAGCCGCTTCAAGCTCGCTCCGGCGCAGATTAGTGATCTCTATTGCGCTGTCATGGGCTTTCTGATTCTTCTGCTGTATCTCAAGTGCTCTCGCCGTGATCTCTTTAACCTGCTTCTCTGTCTCTGCAGTCTCGGCAGCAAGGCCCTGCACGGAATCATTGACCTCCTGCACAGATGCGGATACCTCTTCTGTCGCCGCACCTGTAGACATCATAGCGTCATTCACGGATTCCATGTTATCCCTTATCTTCGCAAACTCGGCGGAAAGCTCCTCGCTCATTGCCGAAAGAGTGCTCGATGCGTCATTTACATTATTCGCCTCGGATGAAATATTACTGATTATGCCGTGATTGCTCTCATACATCTCGTCAAGCGCTGAGCTCATCTCTCCTATCTCATCCTTACGACGGCTGCCAAGCTTATTCGTAGTGAAGTTACCTGATGCAAGCTCCTTGGCAAAGAGGTTCACTCCTATTATCGCCTTAGCTATAGACGTAGCAAGCATGAATATGATCACTACGCAAAGGATTATCGCTATGACGCATATCAGCGTCGATACCGTCGTCATGTGAGTAACGGGAGCGTATATTTCTGACTGCGGCATGACTATCATAAGGCGCCAGGCAACTTCGGGTACGGAACCAAAGAATACATCATAGGTCTCTCCGCTTTCCTTGAACTCGGTTTCTCCGCTTTCAGATGCAGTCACCATAGAAGCTATCTTTCCTATTCCCGTCGTATCCTCGGTTATATTTGCTCCGTTCTGCACTTTCTCGTCATCATTCGTATAAATATATGTGCCGTTCGGGGAAGTCATGACTGCACGACCTTCTTTGCCGACCTTTATAGAGCTTACAAGCTGGGTGATAGTATCAAGGCTCATGTCAACGGTGATACAGCCTATAAAAGCTCCGTCAGATGAAAATATCGGTGCAGAGCATGATGCCATCACGCTCTGACTTGCCGGATCATAATAAGGATCAGTTATGGTTGCCTTAAGCTCGGTCTGGGATTTGGCATTCTGATAATATTCCTGTGAGAAATAGTCGTATTCCGCATTGGAATAACCCCAGTCCTCTACGACATTATCACCGTCCTTATACCAGTATGGTCCGACATATTCATCTCCTGCATATCTGGGATCGCCCTGATAGACCTTAGGTTCAAACCAGATCCCGCTACCTAATATAAGATCATTGGACTTAACGACTCCTTTGAATATATTTCCATACACGCTCATGCCGGTCTTACCATAGGTTTCACCGACGAGCACGGAAAGATTCTCTGCCGTATTCCGGATAGTCTCAAGCTTTCCGTCTATGTCATTGATATTAGCTTTTAGCTCGGACTGAAGGTATAGATCAGATTCATCAATAATAGCATTTTTTGACAGTACCGCACTGATGACGGTAACTACGATCAGCGCAAAGACTACGACAGGAAGGATCATGGCTATCATGCGCCATTTTATGCCCATTCCCCTGCTCTTTACTGCTGCCCTCGGTACCTTAGGTTTTTTCTCCTTAACTTGCTTCCCCATAAGTGACCTCCTAAAACTATTGTCATCGACCACATCAATAACATCATACCATATAATAGAGTTATTTGCACGATTCCCCTTTAGAATATATCCTTTTCCCTAAGATCAAAGACAAATCCTTCGCTTCCGTCCCCGTATAGCTTGCGGATCTTCGGAAAAAACGACCTTTATGCTTGCGAGCCTCCTGGCCTGCCTCCTGTCCCTGCGAAAATCGTATCCGGTCATGAACAGATAGTCACGCAGCGTTTATGCCTTTTTTGACGATCACCCGGCATCCGGCCGCTTGCGGCTCGCATCAACTGCCCTTGATATATCCGAACCGATGAACACCATATAGATGCCTGATACAACAAAGAAGAAACCAACGAGGAGTCCCAGGTTAAAGGCGAGCATCGAGGGGTAGATTGCAGAGCAAACGCACATCAGAAGATCCAGCACGCCCAGGATAACACCTATCACAACTGCAATCATCCCGGCTCCTTTATTTCTGCTGCCAACTGCTGCAATGATAGTGATCACCCCATGAATAAAGAGCCATGCGGCAGCCAGGTACAGCAGCATATAACTATTCATATTGGCGATTCCGGGAACAACAAAGCCAATGACTCCCAAGATTGTACTGAAGATTGCGAAAAAGAAATTCTTGTCATAACACTTCCCGTTGACCGCCCGGACAATACCCAAAATGCCGTTCACAAAGAACAGTAAGATAATGGCATAACCAATGCCAAAAAATGTATTAAGCGGGGTAACCATCATTGAAAAGCCGCCGATGACCGTCAGAATTCCAATGATCGTGAACAGAACCGTCAGACTGTTGCCTCCCTTGCAGACTGCCGATCCGATGAGAATGATGCTGATTCCATATTCAACATAGTATAACCCGATAAGGATACCGATATTCATGGCAAGCACTGCGGGATGAGCTGCGGAATAAACACAAAGAGCAAGCTCCAAAACACCCAGCAGGATACCTATGACCATCATAAATATGCCATCGCCCTGCTTCCTGCTTGCTACAGCAGTGATGATTGATAATACGCCGTGGATAAACAGCCATGCCGCCGCCATATAAAGCAGCGCGTAGCTGTTCATGGCTGCCGCTCCCGGCACCGCAAAGCCGGCAATCCCAAGGATCAGGCTTAGTATAGCGAATATGAAATCCTTATCATAACGCTTATCGTGTACCGCCCTGATGATACCGATAATTCCTGCTACCAGAAACAGTACGATGATAAAATACCCTGCGCTGATAAAGGTCATGAGCGGCGTAGCCGCCATGGAAATTCCCCCGATGATCATCAGGAAGCCCATTATTACAATGACAGTAAAAGTTGACATATAAATTCCTCCTCTAAAATTAATCCATTTTTTAATAATGATACCTTCTTTGCAATGCAGCCATAAAAATGGCCCCGGCTACTGCTGCCATCAGCTCCGCGAAAACGACGGAATACCATACGCCATCCACTCCGAGCAGCATAGGAAGCAAAAGCACCGCCCCAAGATCGAACACAAACGTCCGCAAAAAAGATATCAGCGCCGATACCTGCCCATTGCTCAAGGCGGTGAAGAAAGCCGAATCAAAAACAGCCACCCCCGTAAAAAGGTATGCAAAGGAGAAAATCCTGAATGCATGCACGGCATCCGTCAAAAGCTTTCCTGCATCTCCCAGAAACAGGGCAGAAAAAGGCTGGGCCAAAGTCTCAGAGAGGACAAACATCGCAGCGGATGTGAAATAGATGATTACAAGGCTCCTTATTCTCAGGTTTTTAAGCTCTGCATGATCTTTCGCACCGTAATGATATCCGAATACCGGTCCCACCCCATTGGAATATCCCACAAATATAGCGGTAAAGATCAGGCTGACATACATCAGAAGACCGTAAATGACGACCCCGTCCTCACCCGCATATTTAAGCAGCTGTACATTGTATATGGTTCCTACGAAAGAAAATGCCGCTTCTGCCATGAATTCCGAGGATCCGTTCGTGCAGGCTCTGACGAGTGCCTTGCCGTCCCATGTTGGCTTCACAAGCCTTAACAGGCTGCTGTTCCTTCGGCTGAAGTAGATAAGCGGAAAAACGCCCCCTACTATCTGTGTTATGGCCGAGGCAGCGGCAGCGCCCGCAATCCCCAACTGAAAGCCGATGATAAAAAGCGCATCCAACACAACATTACAGAGTCCCGCGCATACCGTGACGGTGAGCCCCAACCTGGGCTTCTCGGCAGTGACAAAGAAAAGCTGGAACTCATACACCCATATCCATGCGGGCAGCGCCAGAATGAAAATCCTTCCGTACAACACGCTGTATTCAAGGAGCTTACCTTCCGCGCCCAGCATGGCTGTAATCTGAGGCATAAAGATAAATCCCGGTATCATCATCAAAACGCCAAGGCAGGAGGTCGCAAGGACAATCAGGGAAAAAAGACTGTTTGCCTGTTCATTCTTCTTTTCCCCCAATGTCTTCGCGATCAGCGCGCTGCCGCCTACGCCGAACATATAGCCTATCGTCCCGAGGATGTTCAGCACCGGCATGATCAGATTTACAGCCGCAAATTCCGTCTTGCCCACAAAGCCTGCGACAAAATATCCGTCCACTACGATGTAGAGAGACGCGAATATATTCATCACAATGGAGGGCAACGTAAAACGCAGTAATTTACCATATGTAAAATGCTCTGATAAATGTATATGCGCTCTCATGCTTCTCCCATATCCGGTTCTCTTTCTGAAACGAAGCATGCCACCAGCCCATATATAAGGGTCGGGCGGATCCAGATTTCCGTGAGCAGGTATGTAGTATATTCACTGACAGGATTGAAGAAAATGACACAGTGGTACAATCCGGCAATGACCATGTCAATGATAAAAAGCATCCACAGATTTCGCTTGGTATAGGTCTTCCAGTCTTTGCGGGCATAAAAGTAAGTGAGCATGACAAGAAGCGTCACCGAAAGAGTAAGACAGACCAGGTGGATCGGATAATTCTCAAGCGGCGGTGCAAAAAGGATATCGCGCAAGAGTACCGTGATGCCTATGCACACCGAACTCCAATAGTTGAACCTCCGGCTGTCCAGGAATTTAAAGAAATACAGCCCTATCATCACAAGGCACGCAATGTAGCACAGGTTCAGCACCAGTTCAGGCCAAACCTCGCGAAGCCCAAAATGCCAGATCCCATAAAGCATAATGCCCACTGAAAGCACTGCACACACCGCCGTAATTCCGATGTCAAAAATCTGCGATTTCTTTTTGAATCTTGTTTCTATGATAATCCTCCAATCACACAAAAATAGTGTTCAATAAAGATATGCAATTATTATTGCCGTTTTTTTCGTTACTCTCAAGAGGGTGTTCCAGAATGTCAAATTAAATTTCCCCTAAAGTCTTGTTTCCACCATGAGACTTACGATGACTGCGCAGTTCTTCGCTGCCTCCGCTCATCAAAATACCCAATTCTTGTCATTTTTTATGCTTTACTCTTCATTGCTTTGCCTCCTTTTCTTTTGCGTCCAATTCTTAAGCCTCCTCAAAAGATACTTCGTCAAAGAATCCCAGGCCGTTTAACGCCCCGATAAATCTTGAGATATAGTCCCAGGTCGTAAAGGGCCATTGGAAACCGAGACGATAAAGCACTTGGAGCGTAAAGT
>JAFTAP010000039.1 GCA_017455525.1 Lachnospiraceae bacterium | reverse complement strand
GTAAGCGAAATATGTAATTTCGCTTACTATAAAGCCTCCGGCGGATGCGCTCGGATTTTGTAAGGAAATATGCCGCTTTCAGCGGCCAAAATCCGACGCAGTAAACGCCAAAACGAAAAGAGTTTTGTCGTTTACTATAATCTTTGACTGCCATCATGAAGGAATCGTTTGTATGATGGCAGTCATTTTTTTGAGCGGTTTGGGGATAAGTCCAGAAGCATATTACCGCGATGAGTCTTTTAATAATCTGCGATTTGGTGTAAATTATCCAGGATAATTTACAGAAAGAAGGCAAATATGTGATGAAGAAGCTGCTTATGATCTTACCGTCAGGGGGACTTGCGGGGGAGCTTACGGGGCTTTTGTCGGACGATTTTGAGATAGTTGTTGCTGAAAACGAAGAGGACGGATTTAAGCTGCTTGATGACCATCTGGAAGAAATCTCTGCCGTTCTTGCTGATCTGAAGCTTTCAAAGGCGAGCGGTTACATCATAGTAAAGAGGTTGGCATCGGATAAGATATTTGCATCGATACCCATTATAGCGCTGTCGGATCATGCTCCGATCGAGGAAGACGTGGAGGGCAGGATAGGAGGAGACGAGTTCATGGTCTTTCTTCGGGATATTGATTCTGCTAAAGCCGAGGAGCATCTTGCGCAGAAGCTTGAGGATGAGACGAAGCGGGCGTTTGACAATGAAGATTACGCTGGACTTGTAACGCTCTCCATTGGTATAGCCATGTATCCCAAGCATGGCAAGACCTTTGAGGAATTATATAATGCGGCTGATCAGGCACTCTACTATGTGAAGGAGCATGGCAAGGGAAGCTATCATATGTATGACACGGATTAAATTAACGAATAGATTGTGTAAAGAAGAATCATTCAAAAGGATATAGGCAATAAAAGACCTGCCGTGGCTTGTGAGGTGTAAGCTCGGGCAGGTCTTATTATTTATATGAGTTAAGTTTTATTAGTTCGTATAGTTATCGAAATAGCCCTGTACCAACACGACCGGGGTTCCTTTGTCGCCTGAGCCGGAGGTTAAGTCGCAGAGCGAGCCTATGAGGTCGGTGAGTTGCCTTGGCGTCGTGCCTTCGCTTGCCATCTTTCCTACCAGATCCTTATCCTTTGCCTTGATGCTCTCTGATATGGCATTCTTAAGCTCTTCTCCTGAAAGGTGAGCAAAGTCATTATCAGCAAGGTATTTAAGCTTTAATTCATTAGGCGTACCGATAAGTCCGTCCGTGAAGGCAGGTGAGACGACCGGATCGGCAAGCTCCCATATCTTGCCCTGAGGGTCTTTGAAGGCTCCGTCGCCATATACCATGACCTCGACATGCTTTCCTGTCTCATCAAGGATATTCTTCTGTATCTTAAGCAACAAGTCCTTGCAGTCCCTCGGGAAAAGCTTGACCTGATCCTCGGTTGCCTTATTAGAGCCTAAAAGTCCGTATTTTTCATTGCAGCCGCTTCCGTTTATCGGAGCGTTCATTATCTCGTCAAGAGCGAATACCTTATCTGCGCCGCCGGCAAGGAGTATCCTCTTTGTCCTAGCCCTTGTATGGATATCGCAGTTTATCACATTCTTCGTATAATCAAGGATCGCCTTAGGCTGGTTTGCGAATACTATCTCCACATCGCAGCCACAGTCCTTTATTAGCTCGCCGTAATATGCGACATAGTCAACTCCTGTGAATTCGTGCTTATTCTCTCCGAAAAGCTCCCTGTACTTTTCAAGTGAGAGGACATCGCTGTAAGGATTGATCCCTGCATCGTCGATCTTATCGAGGCTGACTAAACAGTTTCCTACCTCATCGGACGGATAGGAGAGCATAAGGACTATCTTCTTGCAGCCCTTTGCTATTCCTCTTAAGCAGATAGCGAACCTGTTCCTTGAAAGTATGGGGAAGATCACGCCTACCGTCTCTCCTCCGAGCTTATTCTTTACGTCCGCCGCTATGTCGTCTACCGTGCAGTAATTTCCCTGTGACCTTGCGACTATGGACTCCGTGATGGATATAACGTCCCTGTCACGCATCTCAAAGCCCTCTGATTTTGCTGCTTCAAGTACTGATTCGGTGACGATCTTAGCGAGGTCGTCGCCCTGCCTTATTATAGGACACCTTATGCCTCTTGAAACCGTGCCTACTCTGCGTTCTGCCATTATTATTACCCCCTAGTCCGACATATGAGCCAAGCCGCTATGCCATAATTTTACAGTATGAGAAGCCTCTACGCATTAACTTCTGCCTGTATTTTTTCAAAACGAATATATTATAGACTTTACAATAGGATATGTAAAACATTTTTTGCAGGCATGCTTGACATAAAGGTTAGAGGGTGCTAACATACAATCGAATTAGATGAAACTAACTATTCATATAGGAGGTTACATGATGCCATTAGCGGTACTTGGAGCAGGAGATAAGGCGGTTGTAAGACGTGTCGGAGGAAATCCTGAGACGAGGAATCATCTGGCTGATTTAGGCTTTGTTAATGATGCCGAGCTTTCCGTGATTCAGTCACAAGGGGGAAACCTTATTGTAAATATCAAGGATTCGAGGTTAGCACTGACTAAAGAAATGGCGTCAAGGATAATGGTAGAGTAAGGAGGGAGAGAAGTAATGAAGACATTGCGTGATGTTCCGGTCGGCGGGACGGTGAAGGTTAAAAAGCTTCACGGCGAGGGACCGGTAAAACGCCGTATCATGGACATGGGCATTACGAAGGGCGTAGAGATCTATGTACGCAAGGTTGCGCCTTTAGGTGATCCGATGGAGCTTAATATCCGTAATTATGAGCTGTCCGTGCGTAAGGCGGATGCTGAAATGATAGAGGTCGAGTAAAACTTATATTGAATGAAATCTATTAAGAGCTTGTCTGCTCTGATATAGATAGAAGTGGAAAGATCATGGAGGAAATGAAAAATGGCAATTAAGATTGCACTGGCAGGAAATCCTAACAGCGGAAAGACTACTCTTTTCAATGCGCTGACGGGAGCCAACCAGTATGTAGGAAACTGGCCGGGCGTTACGGTTGAGAAGAAGGAAGGCAAGTTAAAGAGCGACCACGAGGTCATAATACAGGATCTGCCCGGTATTTATTCGCTCTCGCCGTACACTCTTGAGGAAGTTGTATCGAGAAATTATCTTATTGATGAGAAGCCTGACGCTATACTTGATATAGTCGATGGTACTAATATCGAGAGAAACCTTTATCTTACGACACAGCTGATAGAGCTTGGCATACCTGTGGTCGTAGCCGTCAACATGATGGATCTCGTTAAGAAGAATGGAGACAGGATCGATACGAAGAAGCTTGCCGATAAGCTCGGCTGCGAGGTCGTGGAGATATCCGCTATGAGGGGCGAGGGTATCGAGACTGCTGCCGGTAAGGCAGTTGAGGCGGCTAAGGCTAAGAAGACGATTGTCGTAGAGAAGTCCTTTGATTCAAATGTTGAGAGCGTATTAAGCCAGATAGAGGAGAAGCTTAAGGGGCAGGTGGATGACAGCCTGCTTCGTTGGTACGCTATCAAGGTATTCGAGAGAGACGAGAAGGTTGTCGAGAAATTAAATCTCGGCTCTAAGGCGTCTGAGATAGAGAAGATAATAGGGGATTGTGAGAAGTCGCTTGATGATGATTCAGAGTCGATCATAACGAATGAGAGATACAATTACATAGCTAAGGTCATATCTGATTCCGTAGAGAAGGGCAAGGCTAAAGGAGAGCTTACTACGTCTGACAAGATAGACCAGATCGTGACCAACCGTATACTTGGTCTTCCCATATTTGCTGTCGTAATGTTCCTTATCTACGCCATAGCTATGGGCGGATGGAGTGTATCCATTGGTACTGCGGCTACGGATTTCACTAATGACGTAATCTTCGGTGAGTGGGTTCCGGGGCTTTTCGATACCATACTTGGCGCATTAGGCGTAGCGGAGGGAAGCTGGCTGTACGGTCTTATTCAGGACGGTATCGTAGCGGGTGTCGGAGCGGTCTTAGGCTTCGTGCCTCAGATGCTCGTGCTCTTCCTGCTGCTTTCAATCCTTGAGGATATCGGCTACATGGCAAGAGTCGCTTTCGTCATGGATCGTATCTTCAGACAGTTCGGGCTTTCGGGCAAGTCCTTTATTCCATGTCTTGTAGCGACGGGCTGCGGAGTTCCCGGAGTCATGGCTTCACGTACGATAGAGAATGACCGTGACAGGAAGCTTACCGTCATGACCACGACCTTCATGCCCTGTGGAGCGAAGCTTCCCATCATCGGACTTATCGCGGGCGCAATCTTCGGCGGTTCGCCCTGGGTAGCCGCATCGGCGTATTTCATAGGAATTGGTTCTATAATCCTTTCCGGTATCATACTTAAGAAGCTCAAGCAGTTCGCAGGAGAGCCCGCTCCTTTCGTAATGGAGCTTCCTGCTTACCATGTACCAAATGTTGGCGGCGTGCTCCGCGCTACATGGGAGAGAGGCTGGTCCTTCATTAAGAGGGCAGGCTCCGTAATAGTCGTTTCTTCGATAATCATCTGGTTCCTGTCAGCGTTCGGATCAGTTAACGGAAGGTTCGGCATGGTCGATAATCTTTTTGAGGATGAGAGCGTGATAACTGATGAGTATACGGCTAACCTTGCGGCTAAGATGAACATACCCGAAGAGGATGTGGCACCTATGGATGCTTCACTCCTTGCAAGCGTAGGTAACGGTCTTTCATTCATCTTCAGGCCTCTGGGCTTCGGAAGCTGGAAGCCAACCGTTGCTACTGTCACGGGACTTGTTGCAAAGGAAGAGGTCGTAGGAACCTTCGGAGTGCTTTATAACTATGATGAAGAAGCTGTTGGTGAAGAGCTCGGAGACGAGGGCGAGGGAATCTGGGACAGAGTAGCTGCGGATTACACTCCCATGGCGGCTTTCGCATTCATGGTATTCAACCTGCTCTGCGCACCCTGCTTCGCGGCTATCGGCGCTATAAAGCGTGAGATGAATAACGCCAAGTGGACATGGGCTGCTATCGGCTACATGACGCTCTGGGCTTATGTGCTGGCGTTTATATGCTATAATGTGATCGGTATGCTCGCAGGCGAGATAGGCTTCGGCATAGGACCAGTGATTGGAATACTGCTCTTAGTCGGCATCATCTATCTGCTTGTCCGCAAGGGCTATCAGCCAGATGAGTCTGTGAAGAGCCTTACGAGCGTACAAGCACAGGCTTAGATTTTGAAATTGCATCGGCAATTTCGAAATCGTATTACCTAGCCCCAAAGGGGCGTACCCACCAAAGGTGGGTTATGAGACGCTTTCATTAAGCGTCTCATAAGGCGCTACAGACAGAAAATAATAAGATAAGGTGATATAATGCCAAGCATCGTAGGTAATATTATTGTAATAACAGCTCTTATAGCTCTCGTTTCAGTCTGCCTTAGGGAGATAATAGGCGGAATGAAATCGGGGAGCTGTGCGGGATGCAGCGGAGGGTGCGCATCCTGCGGCAAGGGCTGTGCATCAGGCACCTGCGTTATGAAGAAATCAGAGGCAAAGAGCATACTGAAAAATATTAAAAAACCAAAGAAGTTATAGAACTATGGTAAAGACTACATTAAAAATAGACGGTATGATGTGCGGCATGTGTGAGACCCATATAAATGAGGCTCTACGCAAATCCGTGACTGCAAAAAAGGTTAAATCCTCACATAAAAAGGGTGAGACCGTAATAATATCCGAAGATAACCTTGACGAGCAGGTATTAAGGGAAGCAATAAAAAATACCGGATACAACCTTACTGACATGAAATCTGAGCCATATGAGAAGAAAGGTTTATTCGGGTAAAAACCGTAATTACATGCTATTGATCTTAATAGCAGGTTTGATATAAGAAATCAGACCTGCTATTCTATTGGAACACTATATCTTCTGGAAGAAGCTTTATAAGGGTTTGCTCTAAGGCTTTGATGTCTATGGGCTTGGAGAGGTAGCCGGAGAAACCCAGGTGCTTGTATTCCTCATCGGCGCCGCTTAGGGCGTTTGCTGTGAGCATCACTACTGGGGTGGTTTTATTCAAGCCTTTTTCTGATATTTCCCTGAAGGTCTCTATGCCGTCTTTATCGGGCATGCGGTGGTCTAAGAGGATGACATCGTATTTTTCCTTATGGCACATGGATATTGCTTCGGCACCTGATGTTGCGGTGTCTATTTTTATTAAGGTTTTTTTAAGCAGGGCACAGGCGACCTTGAGGTTTAATAGTACGTCGTCCACTATCAATATATGGGCATCGGGAGCGCGGAAGCTCTCCTTATAAGTTTCCTCCTCCGGCGCATGCTTCAGTATTAAAGGACCGGAGGGCATGGATGAGGCTACGTCCTGCGGTATCACTACCTTGAAGCTGCTCCCTTCCCCGATAATGCTGTCTACGGTTATATCACCGTTCATCATAGCGATAAGCTGTTTCGTGATCGCAAGCCCGAGACCCGTGCCCTGTATCGTGGCGTTCTCTTTTTCATTTACCCGCTTGAAGGACTCAAAGAGATACGGTTTGTCTTCATCGGAGATACCCATTCCGGTATCAGATACTTCAATGATAAGCTCTATGCGGTTATTACCGATATGATTCTCGGTGACATTCATAGTGACGCCGCCTTCCTTGGTATATTTCACGGCGTTTGAGATCAGATTCGTGATTACCTGCTTGATATGTAGGGCGTCGCCCTTAAGGAACATCGGTATCTTCTCGTCGAAGCTTATATTAAGATAGAGATCTTTCGAGGCAGCAGGCGCCTCGAAAAAGGCGTAGCAGTCTCTTATTAGCTGACTTATATTGTACTCGGACTCTATTATATCCATCCTGCCTGCCTCTATCTTAGAGAAATCAAGGATTTCATTTATGAGGCTAAGCAAGGTCTTTCCGGATGTCTTTATGCTTTCGGCGTATTCTCTTATTTCCTTATCTTCCGACGTGCGAAGGATCATCTCGTTCATGCCGAGGACGGAGTTCAAGGGTGTCCTTATTTCATGGGACATATTCGCAAGGAAGGTGCTTTTTGCGCTGTTCGCATTGTCAGCGGCGATCCGGGCTTCCTCGATTTCCGCCATATAGTGTTTCTCCTCGGAGGTATCCTGAATCAGGAAATACGTGCCTATTGAGCGGGCGTGCCTGTCTAAAAGGCTCGTGTACTTTATCTTATAATATTCAGTGATCACGCCGTCTGACCTGACATAGGAGGATTCCCCGAAACGCTTTCCCTGACTTGCTAAGTCTTTAATCACTGATGCTACCGGCTCACAGGTGAAGTCGTAGTTATTGATATCTATATCGAAACGGAAACTGCAGAATGCGTTCGCGTATATGCAGTTATTGCTTATATCGAAGAGAATAAGCCCTTCATTCATGTCATCAACTGCCCTTGCGACAGAGGTGCTCATGAGCTTCCTTGGCACGTAGACTTCCGTGCAGAAATAAATAAGAGTCCCGGCGACGGCATAGAATACGACGGAAGCATCGAGAACAAGGGAAAGCGTCATGTATGCGAGGTTCATGATTATGACGAAAAGGAGGACGGACAGGATTATCACATATTTCATGCGGTACATATCGTAGGTTTTTGCTATGCGGTATATGATAAAGTATAAGGCTGCAAGTATTGCTATATAGTCTATCGCAAGGTGAACAAAGTACATTGGGTGAAAAGTGGTTTGATAGAATATGACAGAGCTTGCTGTCTTTTCATATATTGAAAAATGGTTTTCAAAAATCAGATTAGCAAATAATGAGATAGAATCAATTGCCATTACGCAGGCTGCCGGTATATATAATTTCGTTATTGCAGCATTATGCTCGGTGTAGAGCAGACAGAAACCCGTCAGGAAGTAAATTATCCAGTCAATAGATGCAAAATAAAAACAATACGCCACTTCTGCGCATAAAGGGCTGAAGGAGCAGGCAACGAGTATATTGGCACATATTGCCATGATGGATGCTATGAGGGTGTAGCGTAGCCATCTGGCGTAGGCAGCGCTGACCTTTGCTATTGCTTTAATTGTGAAAAGTATGTCGATGATCGCTATTATATCGACTATTACGTATAGTGTTTTGGTAAGCATGGTTATTATTATAAATGATATGAAAGAAAAGGCAAGAATGCTATGAAGCCAAAGGTATTTTTGTGAGTCTGTCCCGATAATTCAAAAAAATAAAAAATTTTTTTCATTCGACCCCATTTTTGATCTTCCTGTCTCCGTATATATGGATAGAGGGGCAGAAGAAGCCCGAATGAAAAAGAAAATTTATTATCTAGGAGGATAAGGAAATGAAGAACGTAATAGTAAAGAAGATCATGATGGCGGCACTTGCAGGAACTCTCTGCTTCGGCACGGCTGTAGCAGCGTATGCGGCTCCTATGGGTGGAGAAAGAGGCGGCAAGATGGAGCAGAGAATGGACGGCGGAAGACCCGCAGACGAGATGAACGATGAGAGGCCTGAGCTTCCAGAGGGAGTAGAAGAAGGCGAGAGACCGGAGCTTCCCGAAGGAGTAGAGGAAGGCGAGAGGCCGGAGCTTCCCGAGGGAGTAGAGGAAGGCGAGAGGCCGGAGTTTCCCGAGGGAGTAGAGGATGGCGAGAGGCCGGAGCTTCCCGAAGGCGCAGAAGAGGGTGACAGGCCCGAGAAGCCTGAGTGTGAGGATCGCGAGCCTATGGAGCTTCCTGAGGGTGCAGTGAACATCATGGCTTATAAGGATGCATTGAACAGCATAGAGGATGATGACACTAAGTCAGAGCTCCAGTCATATATAGACGCTTTAGAGGATGCCCTTGAGGCAGAGAGGTCGGCACTCGACAGCGAGGACGATCTGACCGATGATGAGATAGCTTCATACAGGGATGCAGTTAAAGAAGCAGAGGAAGCACTTACCGCAGCGTATGAGGGTGCAGGAGTAGAGGTAAGCGATGAGATGCCTAAGCCTGAGGATGGCGACAGGGATGAGCTTCCCGAAGGCGAGGCGGGAAACCGTTCGCATGACATGGAGAATGCAGGGGATGCATCAGACACGGCAGATAACGAGGATCAGTCAACTTGGAACGGCTCAACCATGAGAAACCGCTTAGGTTCAGGTGACAGTCAGGATGTTGCGGCATCTGATGCGGCTGTATCCGCAGACTCTGAAAACAATACTACAAGCGGATGGCAGAAAGTGGTAAAATGGTTCAAGAACTTGTTTAAGAAATGATCGGAAACAATGGATGAAAGAAACTGATGCGGCTAACGAGAGAGCGGTCCGGGCGAAGGAAAGCCTTGAAAACCTGGATCGCTTCCTCATTGAAGAACAGAAGCATATACTGCATCTTACCGGCAAGGTGCTGAAAAAGAACATCACAGCAAGTGATGATGAGTACTCTATTGCGCTTACAGCGGTATCCGAGGCGGTAGGAAGCTACGATGAGAGTAAGGGGGACTTCTGGTCTTACGCCGCATTTGTCATTAAAAGCAGGGAAGTTGATTATTACAGGAAGAATGCGAAGACAGGCGAGAATGAGTTGACTGTTAGCCCTGAGCTTTTCGGGGGCGAGATGGAAGATGATGATCCGGGAGCAGGAGCCTTACAGAGAGATATAAATGAAAAGACTGCGACTGTCACAGAGACCGGACTAAGGGATGAGATAGAAGCTCTCAGTAGCAAGCTGAAGGATTATGGGATAAGCTTTTTTGATCTGGCGGAGTGCTCGCCCAAGGCAGAGAATTCAAGAAAAGCCTGCTCTATGGTGATAAAAGCGATATTCACACCGCCACCGCTTATGGAGGAAATAATGAAAAGCAAGGCGCTCCCGATAAAGAAGATCCTTGAAAGGGAGAAGGGTGTATCGAGGAAGCTTATAGACAGGCACAGGAAATACCTGATAAGCGCAGCCGTGATACTTACGGGGGACTATCCGGGGATAGCGGAGTACATACCTTACAGTAAAGATGTAAAGGAGATCACAGGAGCAAGGGCATGAAGGCCGTCGTATTGGAGATAAAAGAGAATAAAGCCGCAGTTCTTGACGATACAGGCGTAGTGCATGCCGTGAAGAATAAAGGCTATGAGGTCGGGCAGAAGCTTGAGGTGACTGAGTTCGAGCTAAAGAGGGACGAGATAAAGTCTCTTAATACTTCTAAGATATCACGTTTCACCAGAACAGCCGCAGCAGTCCTTGCCGTAGCGATAATAGGCGGAGGGGTGACGGCTTATGCGGCTCCTGTCAGCACTGTCACCGTAGACGGAGCTTCTTCAATAGAGTATAAGCTGAACCTTTTTGACAGGGTAGTTGGAATGGAGGTTACAGAAGTTGACGATGAGTCCTTCAAGGAGAGTATATCTGAATTATCAAAAGAAGTCCGGGGCATGAAGATATCTGATGCCATAGATGCGACCACGACAAGGTTCGGTGATGAATTATTCGAGGCAGGGGATGACGGCGAGGCTCCTGAGCTTACTGTAAAGGTAGGCGGTCTTAAGAGAAGGAACAAGCACCTTTCCGATGAGCTTGACAAGAAAGCATCAGAGATAAACAGCAATAGGATAAAGGATGTGAAGCAGAAGGATGGGGAAGCATCCGAAACAGATACGAAGAATGAACCCTTGCAGCCGGGCACTACAGATGTAAGCAAAGACGATGGCATTGCGCTAAATGATGATGTGAATAATAATACGAAGCCTGAGGATGAAGGAAAGACGGGCGATGAAAGACTCGATAATGAAAAAAAGGAAATGCCCGCGGATGATAAGGTCAGCAATGATGCAGGACAGGATGCTCCTAAAGATAATAGCGGTAATAAGCCTGATGACAACGGGAAACCTGATATGCAGAAGACAGATGACGCCGGACAGATAGGCAATACAGATGCTCCATCCGACATCCCACAGAATATTGGTGACATACAGAATGAAGGCACGCAGGCGCCTATAGAAGAGATAAGGATAAGCGATGGAGATCCGTATGGAGGCATGGAAGAACCTGAGCCGCCGCAGGATGAACCTCACGAAGACCAAGGATCTGACAATGGCGGTGGGCATAACGACGGCGGTGGCAATCCGGGCGACGGCGGTGGGCATAATGATGACGGTGGTTCCGGAGATGGTGGTCACGGCGGACCGCACTAACTTAGAGACGCTCAGATTAAGTGTCTCTAGGTTGTTTTAACGATTCCCGCCATTATTAGATCATGCAAGTGACAAGCGGTTTATCTCGTCTAATTCTTCCTCTGAAAATTCAGTATTATCAAGGGCTTTTATATTAGCGAGTATCTGCGAAGGCTTAGATGCCCCGATAAGTACGGATGTTACCTCTTCCTGCCTTAGAAGCCATGCAAGAGCCATCTCGGGTAAGGGCTGATTACGTTTCTTCGCTATCTCATCAAGTCCCTTAACCTTTTTCATCGTCTCATCATCAAGCCTTGATTCATTAAGGAAACGTCCGTCGGTGCGAACCCTGCTGTCCTCGGGAATACCGTTTAGATATTTGCCTGATAATAGTCCCTGTGCTAGAGGGGAGAAGCAGATTATTCCTTTTCCAAGCTTTGAAGCTGCCTGCTTCAAGCCGTTCCTTTCTATAGTGCGGTCTAAGATGCTGTAGCGGTTCTGATTTATGATGAATGGAACGTTAAGCCTTCCGAGTATTGCGGTCGCCTTTTCAAGAGTCTCGCCATCGTAGTTTGAAAGACCTACATATAAAGCCTTTCCGCTTGCGACTATCTGCGCGAGGGCTCCCATTGTCTCTTCAAGCGGTGTCTCCGGGTCCATGCGGTGATGATAGAAGATATCCACGTAATCAAGCCCCATTCTTTTTAGAGACTGATCGAGGCTGGCGATAAGATATTTCCTGCTTCCCCAGTTCCCGTAAGGCCCGGGCCACATGTCGTAGCCTGCCTTGGTAGAGATTATCAGTTCATCCCTGTATGGCATGAAATGTTCCTTTATCAGCTTTCCGAAGTTTATCTCTGCGCTTCCATATTTAGGACCGTAGTTATTCGCAAGATCGAAATGCGTGATGCCGTTATCAAAAGCGGTAAAGCACATCTCTTCCATATTGGAATAAACGCCTGTGTCCCCGAAGTTATGCCACAGCCCGAGGGATATTGCAGGCAGCTTGAGACCGCTTAACCCGCAGCGGTTATATTTCATTGTGTCATATCTTTTTTCATTTGCTGAGTACATATTGTCTGCCTCGCTTTCCTTATGGATTTATAGAAGAAATTGTATCATGACCATTGTATTTTGTGAATATTTGAGTATGATATATTAGTTGACTTTTGGGGGTAGGGGATGTATTAAGGACTTTTTTATCAGGAATGTCCGATTGAGTTAAATTGGTAAATATATAATGATGCTGGGGTCACAAGTTCCAAATCCTATTTGTGCAAGCACAATCGGATTTGTACCTTTTGACCCTGGCATCATATTTATAACAGCTGTAAACGCCTGTCTCTGAACAAGGGACAGGTGTTTTTGATACTTGACCCTTGAAACATAAAATAATACAATAGCTTGTAGGTTATTAGCCTAATTCAGAGGAGAGTTATTCTATGAGGGTCGGATTCAAGTATTATCAGGACGAGGACAGGATGGTCTTTGACACTTCTGTGACAAAGCTCTTGCCCGGTGATAATGTCATAGCTCCTTTTGTCTCAAATATCGAGATGGGGGCGAAGGTTCATACTGAGGACTGTGAGAGGGCGATTTCATTCTTCACCTCTAACTTTGATTTCTCGCATGGAAACTATACTTTTCTTAGAATACTGGATAGGAGCGGCAATTTTCCCTGGTTTCAGGTGAGCGTGTCCGAACGTAACGGCGACGGATGCCTCATAGGCTCTATAGAACCGCTTAATTCTGAAACCGTGTCTGAGAGCAATGCGTACAGACTGGCTTTCTTTAATAATCTGAAGGATTTTCTGAATGAGATTCCGATATATGACGTTCCGAATTTATTTCTTATAAAGCTGACAGACTATAAGACCTTATCGGATATTAAAGGCTCAGAGCTCGCGAATAAAGCCTTCGAGGATGCGCTGGCTGTGGTAAAGGGAGTGTTAAGGTCATCTGATGTAGTAGCGCCTGCGGGGGACGGCGTGATCTTTGCATATCTCCTTGGGGTAAAGGACGATATGATCTTATGTGACAGGGCGACCTCTATTATTTCATCTCTTCGCATCTCGTGGGGGGCGTACAGCGAGAACCTTAAGGAAGTCGTGTCGATAGGCATATCAACGGTAAAGCATGACGGCACGATGAATATAGCGGAGCTTTATGCGAAGGCTGCCGTGGCTTTGGTGTCTGCCGAGGAGAAGCATAAGAATACATACGCTTTATACTCTGACAACGTTAAGGGTGAGGAGCAGTTCGTAGGTAAGAATGTCTCGCTTCACGACATAGAGCTGGTTAAGAATATCCTTGACCCTATAAAGACATGGGCATATGCCGTAGATGAGAGGCTGCACCTTATCTATAAGAATGACGCACTTAGCGAGAGGATACCGGGCGAGAGCCTTGGTTATTGCTATAAACTCTTAAAGGGGAATAATAAACAATGCGAAGACTGTCCTTTGAAGAAGTTCGAGAATGACATATCGTCCGTGGATGCTGATGTTTATTCTCCGGGGCTTCGCAGAGTCATACATACGAGGACCACGAGGCTTCGTATGAGGAATAACATAAAGGTGTACATTATAGCGGACACCAAGGAAGATATCGGAGCGCAGCTTGAGGCCTTGAAAGAGAGTACGAAGCACTACAACAAGGCAATGCAGAAGATACAGGATATCATATGGGAGATTGACCTTGAAACCTTGTCCTGTATCAGGATAAGGGAAGAAAACATCCTATCAATGGTTGAGAAGCGTGTCGAGGACTTCGAAGGGCTGCGCGATTATTATATGAATCATGTAGTGTATCCCGATGATACCGAGGATTTTATGTATGCAACCAGCCCTGCGCATCTGCGTGAGATAGCCCGCATCGGACGCGAGATGGTTGACAGCAAGGTGCGTTTCCTGTATCAGGATGGCACATATCATTGGTATTCGCTTAGCGCGATCTTTGAAGAGGACAAGGTTTTCCTTGTCGCCCGTGACATAAATGACCTTTCCCATGATATAGTGCAGGATTATGTGACGAGCAGAAGGTTCCGTGAGATAAAGACTGATTCACAGGCACGCAGCGAGCTTGCGAAGAACTATGAGAGGTCGGAGCATGTTAACGAGCTTACCGGCATATATGTCTTTGAGTATGACGCAGCCGAGAAGGATTATTATCTAAGCACTACCTTTGAGAATATGTTTGAGGTCACGGATAATATGCTATCCGGTGAATGGACGCTTCTCGAAGGGCTTCCTCCCCATACCGATGACAGGGAGAAGTACGAGAACTTCCTGCATAGGGTGAGATCAGGAAGCGACACGCATGAGATCACTATAAGGCTCGTGAATAAATACAACGTAGCGTTGTGGTTCACGATAACCGTGCAGACCCTGAAGGGCATAGGCAACTCGCTTGCCCGCATCACAGGCTGCATACAGGACGTGAATACCGAGATGGAGATCAAGCAGGAGCTTGAGTTCCGTGCGGATTATGATTCACTCACCGGATTATTCAATAGCGAAAGCTTCTATAGGAGCGTGGAGGAAAGGCTTCTAATGCGGCCTGACAGCAAGTTCGCTATTATTTCCGTTGACATAGACCGATTCCGCATTATAAATGACAGATTCGGGGTAGAAGCAGGAAACGCCTGCTTGAGAGAGCTGGGACGCGTAATACATAGCTCGCTTCCCTGGGACGGACTTGCCGCAAGGTATCAGGCGGATATGTACTCTATCCTTTATGAGTATAATGAAGAACATGAACTATTAGAATATATAGAGAAGCTGACTCTTTCCTTCCATGTGGACGAGGCTACGAGGTGCGGATCGACGCTAAGCTACGGCATATATAAGATAGACGAGAGGAATATATCTGTAAGGCTTATGTGCGACAGGGCGCGTCTTGCGAAGAAGAATATAAAGGGAACCACGCTGACTAACTTCAATGTCTACGATGACAACATAAGGCTTAAGGATAACCAGCAGGCAGAGCTTGAAAGCGAGATGGAGATAGCCTTAGAGCGTCATGAGTTCGTCATGTTCCTGCAGCCTAAGGTATCGCTTGAGACAGGGAAGATATGCGGAGCGGAGGCGCTTGTGCGTTGGATGCATCCTTTGAAGGGGATAAGGATGCCCGGTGATTTCCTGCCCCTATTCGAGTCAAACGGCTTCATCAAGAAGATAGACGAGTTCATGTGGGAAGAGACAGCCAAGTATCTGGCAAGGCTTAAGGAGCTTAAGATTGAGATCCCCGTATCAGTGAATGTCTCCAGACTTCATATTGGGAATACAGATTTAGTGACAGAGCTTTCGGCTCTCGTTAAGAAGTATGATATAGATCCTAAGAAGCTGGAACTTGAGATAACGGAGACTTTATTTACTGAGGATACGGGATCTCTATATGATACCATGCAGCAGCTTAAAGACATAGGCTTTACTATAGAGATGGACGATTTCGGCTCGGGATACTCGTCGCTTAATATGCTGAAGGACGCTCCTGTGGATGTGATCAAGATAGACAGGTTCTTCCTTGACGAAGTCATAGATACCAAGAGAGGCAAGATAATCGTGGCTAATTCGATAAAGATGTCGAAGGAGCTTGGCATGAGGACGATAGCAGAGGGCGTGGAGACAAAGGAGCAGGCGGAGTTCCTGCGTGACGCAGGATGCGACATAGCGCAGGGGTATTATTATTCAAAGCCTATACCTACGAGTGAGTTTGAGGAAATGCTGGATGCCGAGTCGCGCGCATGATACGTGTGAAGTTGATGCAAATGTTCAGTGAAGCAACATCCGTCTGTTTTGGCACTGACAGCGGCGGAGCGCAGACTTGAGTGTGAAGACACAAGATGGTTTTGTGATTTTTTGGGGGATCTGAGGTATGATTTTTGTAAGGCATGAGAACTTAAAGGTCGGCATGAGGCTTGCGAAGCCTATATATGACAAGAAGGGCGTTTTGCTCTATGAGAGGGACAGTAAGCTTACTCCGCAGGGCATAGAGAGCGTGAAAAACTTCGGCATAATCGGGCTTTATATATTAGAGCCTGCTGAACCCGTGCCGCCTATGTCGGCAGAGGACATAGAGTTCGAGCGATTCACTCAGGCCACGAGCTTCATGATAGCAGATGAGCTTAAGGAGCTTCACGACCACGGTAAGATAAAAAATCTGCCTAATATTACGGCTTCTATTATCAAAGGCTACGGCAGGCTGGATCACAGGATAAACTTCGTGCAGAACCTGCGGAGCAAGGAGGATGAGATTGCGAAGCATTCTCTCTACTGCGCGATGCTATGCGCGATGATCACGCATAAGATGAATATAAAGCTTTCTGACCAGAATGAGACCGTGACGGCTGCTATCGTGCATGGGGTAGGAAGGCTTGATATACCTGATGAGGTTAAGAATAAAAAAGAGCTTGATGATAATGATAAAAGGCTCATATATGAATGCAAGAAGAGGGGCGAATCCATAATAGAGTCGGCTTTCCTGTCGACACCGGGTATTAACAGGATAGTATCGCAGTCAACGAGGATGCTGCATGCCTTTGATAACGGGCAGGAGCTTGATACGAGGAAGAATGTGATCGGAGCGAAGGTTCTATGTCTTGCGAGAGTTTTTGACAATATGACGGCGATGAATGACGTGAATGAGCCTACGTCTGAAATATCCGCTTGCAGGTACTTGATGGCGCATGACGATTTCTTTGATTCTGAAATGTCTGCGGCGTTAATGGACAGTATAAATCTGCTTGCTCCTGGGACTTCCGTCGAGCTTACTAATGGTGACAAGGGGCTTGTCATTACCGAGAATCCTTCTAATATTTTAGAGCCTATCATACTGTCTTTCGGAGATAACAGGATAATCGATCTCGGGCAGAAGATGATATACGGCGACCTCGGGATTAAGGATGTCATGAAGACTATGGATAACAGGAATATCATTGATAAGGAGGCGCTTAAGAAGGCTGGGATCAATCTTTAAGATGTAATTTTTCTCCGGATGGGCGTGTCCGTGCCCCATCCGTCAGATGTTTCGGGTGTTACTCTTAATATCGCATTAATATTTATTTAGATTCTATTTAATATGATGCTAGGGTCAAAAGGTACAAATCCGATTGTGCTTGCACAAATAGGATTTGGAACTTGTGACCCGTCCGAACATGAGGAAGTAGCAATTTGCGTAGCAAATTAGCGGATTCCGAATGGACGGAGCATGGCGAGAGCAGCTTGCTGCGTAGCCATGCGTAAGCATCATGAACAACGCAAAGGGGCTTTTGACCCCAGCATCATATTAT